>DUHJ01000223.1 GCA_013330925.1 Candidatus Poseidoniaceae archaeon
GACGTCCGCCGCTCTCGTCGATCAGGCCGTCGTGTCAGCAAGGACGCTTCGGTGAAGAAACCGGACCTGGAAGGACTGTACAACGCCGCCCGTGCGGTTGGCCTTCGAAAAATCAAGCGTGAAGCCAACGCCGCTCGACCAAGCGACCCGCACGCACGGGAAGGCCGCCTCATCGTCAGCCGCTCCGGCGCAGAAGCAGACGCCGGTGCATCCTCCAAGGAGGAAATCATGCAGTTGATTGGGACCACATGGCGCGAGCAGCGAAAGAAGGAGCATGAACAGGCCAAGAAGCCAGCCTCCCCTCGAAAACAAAGCGGCAAGTCATCGTCAGGACAGGCCAAGTCGAAGGGTCGCTCGTCGTCCCGTCGCCGGTCCTTCAAGCGGTGAGGGACGGCATCCCGAAACCCTGCTCCAATGGGAACCGCTTTGAATCCCGGTGTGCCCCGTTACACCATGGCAGGGGACGGAAGCAACAGCATCAACGTCGTTAACACGCTCTTTTTGGTGCTCACGCCAATCGCTTCAATCGTTGGGTTGTGGTGGCATGCCACACAATTCGGCGTAACGTGGGTCGAGCCCATCCTGTTCGTGATCTGGTACTTCGCCTGCGGTCTGAGCATCACGGTCGGATACCATCGCTTGTTCAGCCATCGAAGCCACGAAGCATCGTGGCCCCTGCGCTTGTTCTACGCCCTCTTTGGCGCAGGCGCCTTCGAAAACAGCGCCCTGAACTGGTGCGCTGACCACCGCATCCACCACCGCCACACGGACAAGCCAGAGGATCCCTATTCCGCCACCCGTGGCTTCTGGTGGAGCCACATCCTCTGGGTGATGATCGACGAGGGTGGCGAGCGCGTGCACGACCTCTCCCAAGTCAAGGACTTGCAGGAAGACCCCATCCTCCGCTTCCAACACCGCTTCTACCTGGTCCTCGCCGTGGGCGTGGGGATGTTCCTCCCCGCCCTCATCGGCGGCATGATCGGTGGCGTGGGGGCTGCCGTCGGCGGATTCGTCTGGGCCGGCCTTGCTCGTACCGTCTTCACGCACCACGGGACCTTCCTCATCAACTCCGCAGCCCACATCTGGGGCACGCAACCCTACGGTGATGCCAACAGCAGCAAGGACTCACCTGTCCTTGCCTTCCTCACCTTCGGGGAGGGGTACCACAACTTCCACCACACCTTCCAAGCAGACTACCGCAACGGGCACCGCTGGTACCATTTTGATCCGTCCAAGTGGTGGATTGGTTTCTTCGCGTTCATCGGTCTAAAGCGTGGCCTCAAGTCCACACCGGACTGGCACATCGAGGACAAGCGTCGACAAGCGAGCTTCGACAATGCCGCAACCATCGCCGCGACCAAAGATTCGCGCGACCTCACGGTCCTTCAGGATCGCATGAAGACCGCTCGCACGAACTTCAAGGCCCAAAGCCGTGCCTTGGACAAGTTGCTCGTCGAACGTCGCGCAGCCCGCAAGGAGCGACAAGCCGCACGGCGTGCCGAACTCGAGGAAGCCATCGCAAAAATGCGCGACGACATCGCGTCGATCCGTGCCGAGTTTGCGCTCATCATGAGCGACTTGACCACGGCAAAGCCCACAGCGGCGTGATTCATCCGAGGTCAGGGACCTCGTGAAGCCAACCAAACACGTCCTCTTCCCGCTCGGCTTGCAAACCGGTCAAGTGCGCGTAGAGGTCCAAGGTGACGGGCCCAGGGGTTCTGTCGCCGTAGGTGGTGGTTCGCTCGCCTTGGGTGATGGATCCAATCGGTGAGATCACCGCGGCCGTGCCGCAACAGAATGCTTCGTCGGCCGCCAAGGCCGCCTCGGCGGTCACCCGCTCTTCGCGGACCTCAAGGCCACGATGACGGGCGAGTTCGATGATCGAGGCGCGTGTGATGCCCGGAAGGATGGTTCCGGTCAACGATGGGGTGCTGAGCACACCGTCCTTCACGCAGAAGAAATTCGCTGCTCCCACCTCCTCGATGCAGGTGTGGGTTTCTGCGTCGAGGTAGATGACTTCGGCGTAGCCTGCGGCTTTTGCAGCGTAGGAGGGCATCATGCCTGGTGCATAGTTGCCAATGGCTTTGACGCCGCCTGAGCCACCGGGTGCAGCACGGTGGTGGTCTTCAGAGATGACCAGCGAAATGGCGCTCATGCCTCCTTTGAAGTACGGGCCAACCGGTGTGCAGTAGATCATGAAGGTGAACGAAGGCGCGGGTGCAACCCCAAGCACAGGTCCAGAGCCGAAGAGGATCGGCCGTACGTAGAGGGCTCCACGCCCGCAGGGGGGAACCCAATCTCGGTTGGCATGGACCACTTGTTCGATGGCGTCGACGAAGATGGATTCAGGCACCGGAGGCATGCGGAGGCGGTCTGCACCGGCCTGCATGCGTCGGGCGTTCTCCTCCGGTCGGAAGAAGACGATTCGGTCGGCTTCGGTGCGGTACGCCTTCATGCCTTCGAAGAGGCCCTGGCCGTAGTTCAGCACACCTGCTGCAGGCGAGATGGAGAAGTCGGCGTACGGCATGAGCGTGCCTGGCATCCACGGTTCACCCGCGTTGACTTCGGCCACGTACATCCAATCGGTGGGGGTCAGGGAGAAGGTCAATGCGTCCCAATCGATGTCCTTCATACGTCACCCTCCGGAGTCCCGATTGGTGCTCACCTCTGCGGGGTATCAAGACTTTCCGCGTCGGCGTAAAGGACCTCGATGGCCGGTGCGAAGGGCTGAAGGGGGCCGAAGCGGAGGCCCGCGTGATGGCCTCCGCACGCTGGGAAGGCCGCGTCGGATTGGTCAGTTCCCGGTACCGTTCCATCGGTGAAGGTGCACAAGGAGCCACGGTGGTCGAACTCTTCGGCCGTGCAGCAAGCGGCGAAAGCGTCTGCGTGTTGGTGCACGGGCTGCGTCCTCACATCGAAGTCGCCCCCATCGGCCGTTGGTCGAGCGGGCTCGACGTTCCCGATGCCTTGACCGAAGCCGCGGCCAACCTTCGAAACCGAGACCAAGTCCGTGACGTCCATGGGCCAGAGCTGCGTTGGACCGACCTTGGATGGAAACCCGTCTGGCGTGTGGAGGTTCACCAACCGTTCATGGTGCCTGAACTTCGTCGCTCTCTCGAGGGTGCATGGTCCTTGTTCGCGGCCGACATTCCGTTCACCAACCGGCTGTTGCTCGAGGCCGACCTGGGCATGCACGTGGCCGTTGCCGGCGAGGTCGTCGGCCGGCGTTCAGACGGTGAAGCCGCACAGGCCGCGGTGCGGGCCGCCGGAGGTGGAGGCGTCTATGCCGTGGACCTGACCGTGCACTGTTCCATCGATGACCTCCAACCCACAGAGGCCTTTCCCGTGCCCTTTCGGTTGCTTTCCTTCGACTTGGAGACCAGCATTGCCGACAACAGCATCCTTTGCGGAGCAGCGGTGTTGGAGGACCTTGGAACCGGAGCGCGCGAAGTTCACACGTGGCGTGACGACGAAACTGCCCTCTTGGAAGGCATGACGTCACTGATCCTCGAGCAGGACCCCGACATCATCACAGGCTACAACATCGACAATTTCGACCTCCCCCGAATCGCGGAACGGGTGGAAGCCCTCGGAGGCCGCAAAGACACCGAACGACGTCTGGCCATGTTTGGCTGGGGCCGAACCCCTCAGGACGCCTCCGACCTCCGTCGCCAACGGGACGCCGTGGTGCCCAAACGTGCCAGCACCCGTGCATGGACCCTCGGTGGCCGCTGCGTGATGGACACGTGGTGGCAAGCCAGGATGGCGCTCCGTCCTCAACGTGAGACCCTTGCCTTCGTCAGCGCCCTGCTGTTTCCTGAGGATGCGGCGCGGCAAAAGATGGACGTCGATGCCTCGCGGATGGACGAGGAATGGGCGGCTCGACCTGACGTGGTGCTCGAATATTGCCGCCGGGACGCAGAATTGCCGCTCGACATTCTCCAATCCTTGCAGATCGTACGAAGGAAGGAAGCCGTGGCTGCCGTGGCCAAGGTGCCCTTCGAAACGGCGAGCAATGGAAGCACCAGCCAACTCATCGATTCCCTCGTGATTCGGCGAGCGGACCGCACCGGCATCGCCGTCCCGATGACGGGAAGCGCTGAACCCAAGGAGGGGCAAATCACAGGTGGCTACGTCCACGACGTGGAAGCCGGATTGCATCCTTGGATCGCCGTGTTGGACTTCAAGAGCATGTACCCGAGCATCATGATTGGCCACAACATCTGCTACACCACGCGGGTGGACCCTGCCCATCCGGAGCAACCTTCCAGTGACGAGGCGGTGCACACGGCGCCGACGGGAGTCCGGTTTTGGGGCGACGAACACCGAACGGGCCTCGTCCCCTTCCTGCTTCGAGATTTGATGGCTCAGCGTGACCTCCACAAGCAGGGCATGCGTGATGCGAAGGACGACGCCGTGCAAGCCTTTCACGACGCCATGCAATACGCGGTGAAGATCCTCATGAATTCCTTCTACGGTGTGTTCGCTTCCGGGTTTTACCGCTTTACGCATCGCGATCTCGGCTCGTCGATCACCGCTTGGGCCCGGCATAACATCAAGGCGGTCATCGCTGACTTGGAAGCACAAGGCCATCCAGTGGTGTACTCGGACACCGATTCTATCTTCGTCAAATCACCCATCGAAGCAGGGGTCCCTGGTGCCGTTCCGAAGGAGGCTCGGGTTCTCGCCGAAAGGGGGGACGCCCAGGCCGTTGCCGTCGTGGCTGAGTGGGATGAGGCCAAGGAGGCGATGGTGGCCTTCGGCCTCGACCTCGCCGAGCGCTACAGCCGGGATTCAGCGGTCTTAGAATTCGAAAAAGGTCTCTCAGTCTTCTTCTCTCACGGCGCCAAGAAGCGCTACGTCGGCCAAGTGGTGTGGCCGAGCGAGGAGATGCTGATCCGCGGCTACGAAACCCAACGGACGGACTCCTTCTCGTTCCTCGTGCAGAGCATGCACACCGTGATGGAACACGCTTTGGCCGACGAAGGTGAGGCTCTGGTCGCCTACGCCCTCGACCAAGTCGGAGCGCTGAAAGCGGAAGACGTCGACGCAGATCGCCTTATTCTTGCCAAGTCCTGCAAAGGAAAGGTCCGGCGTGACGGCACGGTGGACTTTGCCTCCGCGTATGCCAACCCGGACAGCATGGCTCAGGTTCGTGCGGCCCGTCAGCGCATCGAACTTGGCCTTCCGTTCACCTCCGGGATGAAGGTCTCCTTCGTGGTCACCGACGCAAGCCGCCGTCCAATGCAGGTCGCGGCATGGTTGGAAGAACAGGAACATGGCGGCGTGGAGGGATACGACGGACGCTTCTATGCAGAGCGTCTCGCCGCTGCACTCGGTCGAATCACCGAAGCATTTGGTTGGACGGCACAGGATTTGATGCGCGGCAGCCGGCAAACCTCGTTGTTCTCGTTTTGAGCCTCAGGTGGGCACAGGGTTCATGACGGCGCGACGGGCACCGTTCACCATGGGACGGTGGCCGGTCGCGGCAAGCCTCATGCTGATGATGGTGGCTTCAAGCCTGGCCGGTTGCGTCACGGAAGGGACAGAAGAAAGCGGCTTGGACGCTGTGTTTACCCTCTCTCCTGCGAACAACATCCGTGTCGGTGACACGGTGGCCTTCGACGCCTCCGGGTCATTGCCCAACGACGGCTCGCTGAGCTACCGTTGGGATTTCGATGGAAACGGCACCGTGGACGCCACGGGTCGAACCGCGGAGTGGACCTTCGGCGCAGCGGGCAGTTTCACGGTCGTCCTGACGATCTCTGACGGTGTGCGGTCCGCAGAGGCCACCCGGGCGGTGGACGTCGTGGAAGCCTCGGCCGAAGCTCCGACGGCCAGCATCAGCCTCGACGCTTCATCAGAGTTCGATTGCCTCGGCGAGGACGTCACGGCCAATTCCTACATCCTGATCTGGATTTGTGAGGACGACAAAGAAACGTCCGACCGTACGATTTCCGCCACGACCACGGTGGTGCTCGACGCGAGCGATTCCGATGCGGCGACATCGGACGATTACATCACCGAATGGGCTTGGGACCTCGCGCCGTCCGAAGACGAGGACGGGGACGGAGATTCGGAAAACGACGCCGACCTTGAGGGAGAGACCGTGGATTGGACCTCAGTCGCTCCAGGGGAGTACGAAGTGGTCCTCACGGTAAAGAGCAGCAAGGGCATGACGAGCACGGACGAGGTCAAGGTGCACGTGAACTACGCAGGAACGTGGACCGATTTTGAAATGGGGGGCAACAGTTCCTCTGGACCCGCGCAACTCGATTTTGACGTGACCGTGGTGTACGACCGTGACTCTGGAAACACCATCCGGAAGGCCATCGCGGAATTGTCCTACCCGAAACAAGACGACGACTGGGTCGTCGGTGGCACCCAACAGCAGAACAACAACCGCTTGGAAGTCTACGTCTTTGACGAGGAGAACGAGGAGGTCGTGAATTCCTCAGAGATCGGCGACGATCAACGCGAGGACGACAATTGCGACAGCGACGACTACTGCCTGAGCCTTCCCTTGTCGTCCTACTTGATGACGGACACCACGCACGGTGATGGGGAGTGGACGATGACCATTCACAACGACCGTTGGAACGACATCAAGGTCACACAATTCCGCATCGTTCTGGAGTACAAGTGACCCGTTTCTCCGCCGCATGACCTTCGGCGAGGGCAGCGTGGAATTCAAATAGGGGGGTTCAGTCGGCGACTCGCACAGGAGTGTATTACCATGCCATCGCAGTGGGAAGACAAGAAGAAGCCACACCGCAACATCGTGTTCGTTGGTCACGTTGACCACGGAAAGTCGACCACCGTTGGTCGTCTCCTCCTCGACTCCGGTCACATTGAGGGGCACGTCATTGAGAAGAACGAGAAGCTCGCCGCCGAGCAGGGCAAGGCCGGATTCGGTCTCGCTTACGTGATGGACGGGCTCAAGGAAGAGCGCGAGCGTGGAATCACCATCGACGTCGCCCACAAGGAGTTCTTCACCCCGAAGTACTACTGGACCGTCATCGACGCTCCCGGTCACCGCGACTTCGTGAAGAACATGATCACCGGTGCCTCCCAGGCCGACACCGCTGTGCTGCTCTGCGCGGCCAACGACGGTGTCAACGCCCAGACCAAGGAACACGCGTTCCTTGCTCGCGTGCTCGGTGTGAAGGAACTCATCGTCCACGTCAACAAGATGGACATTTCCGGTGTCGACTGGGCCGAAGAGAAGTACAACGCCACCAAGACCGAGGTGTCCAACCTCCTCAAGATGGCGGGCTTCGGCGGTCAACTCGACCGCATCCCCTTCATTCCCGCGTCCAGCCTCAACGGCGACAACGTGTACGAGAAGTCCGACAAGTGCCCCTGGTACAGCGGACCCACCCTGTTCGAAGCCATCGACGCTGCGGCCATGCCCGACAAGCCTGTGGACAAGGCCCTCCGCCTGCCCATTCAGGACGTCTACAAGATTGGCGGCATCGGTACCGTGCCCGTCGGCAAGGTCGAGACCGGCATCCTGAACGTCGGCAAGACCGTGATCTTCAACCCCAGCCAGAAGTCGGCTGAGGTCAAGTCCATCGAGATGCACCACACCATGGTCGACAAGGCTGAGCCCGGCGACAACGTCGGATTCAACGTCCGTGGCCTCGCCGCCACCGACATCCGCCGCGGTGACGTTGCTGGCTACTCTGACAGCGAACCCACCTTCGTTCGCCACGACGAGACCTTCGTCGGACAGATCCAGCTCATGGACATCCCCAAGGCCGTCTCCGTTGGATACACCCCGGTGTTCCACGCCCACACCGCTCAGGTCGCCGTGCGCTTCCAGGAACTCCTCGAGAAGACCAACAAGGCCGGCAAGGAGGCCAACCCCTCCTTCCTGAAGACCGGTGACGCGTGCCTCATCCGCTTCCAGCCGACCAAGCCGATGGCCATCGAAGCCATGGAGACCTTCCCTGAACTCTCCCGCTTCGCCATCCGTGACATGGGCAAGACCGTCGCTGCCGGCGTCTGCCTCAAGGTCGAGAAGAAGTGAGCCTCCAACGAGGCGTGAATTGAGGAGGGTCGTCGATGGCTGCGGTCACCGTGATCAAGTTGACCGGTGAGAACCACCGTGACATCGATCAAGTCGCTCACCAGATCAAGTTGATCTGCGACTCCGGTGGCGTTCGCCTGCGCGGTCCGATTCCTCTGCCCACGCGTCGTCTGGTGGTGCCCGTTCGCCGAGCACCTGACGGTGAAGGGAGCGAGACCTACGACCACTACGAGATGCGTGTCCACAAGCGCCTGCTTGAGATGGACATCACCTCCGGCAAGGACGAGTCTGCCCTCCGCAACGTCGCTCGGATCGACATCCCTGACACGGTCAGCATCGAGATTTCGATGCGCAGCGTCAACTGAATCCGGCTTCGCCGAACCCCATCTATTCACGGACGGTGCAACCGCTCCCGCTCTGGCCTTTCTCTCTGTTCGCGTTCAACCCGTTCGTGAACGGGTCAGAGTTCAGCGGCTTCAGCCACGCCTGAGGCGACCAAGATGTCGGCGACGTCAGCCGTCAAGAGGTGAACGTCCCCGGAAGAGAGGACGATTTCTTCCCCCGCGGGTCCCAAAATGGCGTCTTCCATGGACACCAGGATTCGCACGCGGGACAGCGAAGCACTCGGGGCGTCAGCAGAGGATGCCTCTGCCACGGGCGTTTCGGTCGGTTCGGAATCTGGTGCGGGTGCGAGTTCCAATGCAGCCGCGTGCCTCCCCTTTGGTTCGGGCTTTGGCGTGGCTTCACCTTGCTCGAAGAGGTATGCTTCCTCGGGCCAATCGTCCAACCGTTCCGACAGCAACCGTTCCTCTTCGTCCATCTCAAGATCCTGAAGGTCTTTCGGTGTGGGGTCCTCGAAGGCCAAGGCAGGTGGTGGACTTCCCGTCAGGCCCTCCTTGCTTCCAGTGAACGCGTCGAGTTGGGTGGTGCCTGCCGGGGCCAAGTCTGCGACAGCCGGGCGGCTTGCAGCGGCTTCCGCAGGAAGTCCGTTCTGCATCGAGGCCCAATCCACGGCGAGCTTGAAGCGGTCCATCTGCTCCTTCATCGTGGTGTAGAACTCCCGCTCTGCAGGGTCATGGCGGCTCCAATCCAACGAAGGGAGTTCGTTGGGTTGGCTCGCCGGCGAAGGTGAACGCAGCGATTGGCTTGAGGCGTGTTGCATCATGGCCACAAGGCGGCGCCTCGCCAATTCGCTTGCCACGCGCCGGATGGTTGCCTGACGGCGCTGGAGGTTCTGGACTCGGAGGTCGAATCCGTGTTTTCGAACGGCTTCGTGCAGGTCCAAATCGATGGATTGGAGCAACCTGCTCACGGCATTCCAAAAGTCAGGCCGTGGCAGCGGGATGGGGATGCGCCGGTTGATTTGTTGGCGGTGGGTGGTGGTGAGTTGCTCCTCCACCTCTCGGGCAGCGGCCTCATCGAGGGGACCTGCTGCACTCATCACCTGCTCGTCGGGACGAGACCACTTGAAACCTTCAATCGACACGTCATACAAGGCGAACGAGCGTTCAAGTTCATCAGGACCTGTGGTCCAAGGGATGGAGGCCCACATGCAGCGTCGCCGTGCGTCCCTTGGGATGCTTCTGGTGCTC
>DUHJ01000186.1 GCA_013330925.1 Candidatus Poseidoniaceae archaeon
CCAACTACCGGCTCCGACCCGACACCCGTGCGCACATCCTGCACTACCCCCACCGCTCGATCACCAAGACCGACGCGATGGCGACCACGGGCTTCGACGAGCGCCCTGGCGGTCAGAACTTCATCGTGGCCATCATGTCCCTGCACGGCTACAACATGCAGGACGCGGTGATCATGAACCGTGGGTCGGTGGAGCGCGCCCTTGGCCGTTCGACCTTCAACCGGACCTACAACGCAGAACGCAAGCGTTTCCCCGGCGGCCAAATCGAAGAAATCGAGAAGCCCGGTTCCTCCCTTCAGGAAGTCAAGGGCCTCAAGCCGGAAGCCTCCTACCAGCACCTCGAAGGTGACGGCCTGCCCGTCCCTGAGACCCACCTGGCCGGTGGCGACGTCTTGGTCGGAAAGACCAGCCCACCTCGTTTCCTCGAAGAGTCGGGTGGCGGCACCTTCCTGCAAGCCCAAGAGCGCCGGGAGTCGTCCATGCTCGTTCGACACGGTGAGATGGGCCACGTGGACAACGTCTACGTGACCGAGTCCCTCGACAGCGGTCGCCTGGTTCGCGTCATCGTGCGCAGCCACAAGGTCCCCGAAGTCGGTGACAAGTTCGCGTCCCGCCACGGCCAGAAGGGCGTCATCGGACGCCTGCTGGAGCCCGAGGACATGCCGTTCACCGAAGACGGTGTGGTTCCTGACCTCATCATCAACCCTCACGCGATTCCTTCGCGCATGACCGTCGCCCACGTCCTCGAGATGATCGGCGGCAAGGTCGGTTCCATGGAAGGACGCCGCATCAACGGCACCGCCTTCCGTGGTGAGAAGGAGAGCAGCTTGCGCGACGCATTGGTCCGCAACGGCTTCGACCACTCCGGTCGTGAGCGAATGATCAACGGCGAAACCGGCGAGGCATACCCCGCCGACATCTTCGTCGGTTGCATCTTCTACCAGCGGCTCCACCACCTGGTGTCCTCGAAGATTCACGCCCGCTCCCGCGGACGTGTCCAGATCCTTACCCGTCAGCCGACCGAAGGTCGTGCTCGCCAGGGTGGTCTCCGGTTTGGTGAGATGGAGCGTGACTGCCTCATCGCCCACGGTGCCTCGATGGTCATCAAGGACCGTCTCTTGGACGAGTCCGACGGCATTGACCTCTACGTCTGCCAAGAATCCGGTCACATCGCGTGGTACGATCCGAAACGCAACACATACGTCAGCCCCATCGCCGGGGACGGTGCGGAGGTCTACAAGGTGCAGACCTCATACGCATTCAAGCTGCTGCTTGACGAGATGAAGAGTCTCGGAGTGGCCATGCGCCTAGAACTGGAGGACCGTCGATGAGTCGAAAGAGCGTGCTAATCCCGAAGCGAATCGCATCCATCCGCTTCAGCCTGATGGACCCTGCCGAGATCCGCAAGATGTCGGCCGTTGAGGTCAAGACCCCGGACACCTACAAGGACGACGGTCACGCCTACACTCAGGGTCTCATGGACCCGCATATGGGTGTCATCGAGCCCGGCATGATTTGCCCCACGGACAACTGCAAGTACGACGAAAGCCCGGGTCACTTCGGGCACATCGCGCTTGAACTCCCTGTCATCCACATCGGGTTCGTGAACCTGATCAAGACCGCGCTGAAGGCCACCTGCAACTCCTGCCACCGCATCCTGCTGCACGACGCCGAGGGAACGCACCCCGCGAACCCCGAACTGAGCGAGCAGGATTACTACCGCCACCGTGTGCACGACATCATCACCAAGCACGGCGTCGGTTCGACCGAATTTGCGAAGATCATCAAGGACATCGAGAAGGTGACCTCTGGTGCCAAGCGCAAGACCTGCATGCACTGCGGAAAGCCCCAAGGAAAGATCATCCTCGAGAAGCCTACGAACTTCAAGGAGAAGATCGGCACACCTGGCAGCGGCAAGGAAACCGAGCGCAAGCTCAACGCTCGCGACGTCCGCGAGTGGCTCGCGGCCGTGCCCGACGACGACCTGATCTTCATTGGGATGCACAAGAAAAACCGCCCCGAGTGGGTGGTGCTCAAGGTGCTCCCTGTGCCTCCCATCACCGTCCGCCCCTCCATCACCTTGGACAGCGGCGACCGCTCCGAAGACGACCTGACGCACAAGCTCGTTGACGTGCTTCGAATCAACCAGCGTCTGCGTGAAAACCGTGACTCCGGAGCACCTCAGCTCATCGTTGAGGACCTGTGGGAACTGCTTCAGTACCACTGCACGACGTACTTCGACAACCAAACCTCCGGCATTCCGCCAGCACGTCACCGCTCTGGCCGCACCCTCAAGACGCTCACGCAGCGCCTCAAGGGCAAGGAAGGTCGCTTCCGTTCCAACCTCTCCGGAAAGCGTGTCAACTTCTGTGCCCGCTCCGTGATTTCCCCCGACCCCTTCTTGGGCGTCAACGAAGTCGGTGTGCCAACGCGCATCGCCAAGGAACTCACCGTTCCCATCCGCGTGACCACGCGCAACCGTGAGGACATGCGACAGATGATTTTGCGCGGTCCAGACGTCCACCCTGGTGTCAACTACATCATTCGCGGTGACGGTCGTCGTGTTCGCATCAACGAGCGCAGCCGCTTGATCAACGCCGGATTCCGTTGCTTCAACCCGGAGTGCGATTCTGAGCGCACCCTGCGACCGGACCTCGACGCGGTCATGCCCGCCCCCAACTTCCTGCCCGGCTTGGTCATCAAGTCCCTCATCATGCGCACGCAGAGCGGTGAAGAACTCACCCAGTACAGCGTCGACGACGAGGCCACCTTGGCCAACCTCCGTGGTGAGGAACGCGACGGCACCCCGCTCGCGGACGACGACCCTCGTGGCATCCTCTACCAGCGCTGGAAGTGGGAACTCAGTCAAGCTGATTTGCCTGACCCCGAGCCCTTCCCCGAGCACCTCAACGTCTTGTGTCCGCACTGCGGTTCCCCGACCGACGAGTGGGGCGACCACACCCGTGTGGACGACCGCCTTTCGACCGTGGACTGGAGCGGCAACCCAAAGCCCGGTATCACCGTTGAGCGTCACCTGATCGATGGCGACGTTGCCATCTTCAACCGGCAGCCATCGCTGCACCGGATGTCGATGATGGTGCACGAAGTGCGCGTCATGGAAGGCAAAACCTTCCGGTTCAACCTCGCGGTGTGCACCCCATACAACGCGGACTTCGACGGCGACGAGATGAACCTCCACGTCATCCAATCTGAGGAAGCCCGTGCGGAAGCCAAGATCCTGATGCGTGTCCAGGAACACATCCTGACGCCCCGCTACGGCGGTGCGGTCATCGGTGGCATCCACGACCACATCTCGGGCGCATACCTGTTGACCCGTGGCGGTGAGAATGGCCTCATCCTCAAGCGCAATGCGCTTGAGATGCTCGGCTACATCAACTACCGTGGCGACCTGCCTGAAACCGTTGAGAATGACGCTGGCGAAGCCTGCTTCCGTGGCGAGGACCTGATGTCCCTCATCATCCCCGACAACATCCACATGCGATTCCGCAGCCGATCATTGGACGACGTGAAGGTCCGAAATGGACAGATCAGCGGTACCCTCGACAAGCGCGCCATCGGTGCGGAAGACGGTCGTCTGCTCGACGCCATCATCCAAACCAACGGCCCAAGCCGCGGTGCGGAGTTCCTTGACCAGTTCACCCGACTGACCATCGGAGCCTGCACGTCGCTCGGTTTCACCACCGGCATCGACGATGAGGACCTCTCCGAGGAAGCCATCGCGGGCATCGAGAAGGCCAACGACGAAGCACGCATCGCCGTCCGTTCCGAGCTGGAGAAGTTTGGAGAAGACGGACAAGGCTACGAAACCCGCCCCGGTCGAACCCCTGTTGAAACCCTCGAGGAGAACATCATGATCATCCTCGACCAAGGCAAGCAGGCAGCCGGTGACGTGGCGAAGGACGAGTTGAACCGATCCGGTTCCACCAACGCCGCGGTCAACATGGCCATCTCCGGAGCCCGTGGTTCCATGGACAACCTGACGATGATGGCCGGTTCCATCGGCCAAGCAAAGGTTCGTGGCCGTCGCCTCGAGCGTGGCTACGAGGACCGTGTGCTCCCCCACTTCAAGCGCGGCGACAAGGGTGGCCGCCAGAAGGGATTCATCGCGTCCTCCTTCAAGCGTGGTCTTCAGCCCACGGAGTTCTTCATGCTCTCCGTGTCCGGCCGCGAGTCCCTGGTCGACACCGCGGTTCGTACCGCGAAGTCCGGGTACATGCAGCGCCGTTTGATCAACGCCATGGACGACCTCAAGGTGTACAATGACGACATGCTGTCCGTCCGCAACACGGCGAACCGCATCATCCAGTTCTCCTATGGAGAGGACGGCATCGACCCGTCCCGTGGTGTGCACGGCTCACCCTTCAACATCGACATCGTCGTTGACGATGCCCTCGGCACCGACGGTGCGATGGAAGTGGATCACGACTCGTACGACCGTGACGAGCAGGAAGACGATCTCGGCGGCTGGGAATTCGAAGCCGAAGAGAACGACGGAGGTGAGGACTGATGGTTGTCAAGAGCGCCACCAAGAAGAAGCTGATCGACCTCGGTGTGCCCGAGAATTTCGCACACGCCTTGGCCAACGACCGAAAGTGGGACGAAGTCAAGGTGCTGAGCGCCCAAGACATCGCCCAGGTTTGCGAAACCGACTCGGATCAAGCGGCAAAGATCCTTGCCCAGATTGAGGGAGCCTCTCGGAAATCCTCCGATGGCGACAGCGACGGTGGTGGGCCAACGACGAAGATCACCCTTCGGAAGAGCCGCAGCCGCCGCGTCAAGGCAGACGTCGACCTTCAGGGGTACGATGAAGGCCGCAAAATGCAGTCCCTCCGCTCGGAATTCGCCGACGACCCGGTGTACATCGCCCTTGAGAAGGCCGCCGACAAGGCACGTCTGCAACTCACGGTTCGTATCCTTGACGACCTGACGGATGCCGTCCTCAAGCGCGGCAAGAAGAAGTTGACCGCCGGGCAGGCAGACAAGGTCATCGCTCGCGCAGAGACCGAACTTGCCAAGTCCCGCATCGATCCCTTCGAGGCCGCCGGCATCGTGACCGCGCAATCCCTTGGTGAACCAGGGACGCAGATGACCATGCGTACCTTCCACTACGCAGGTGTGGCCACGGTCAACGTGACCCAAGGTCTGCCTCGCATCATCGAGATCGTGGACGCCCGAAAGGTTCCGAACACGCCGACGAT
>DUHJ01000093.1:0-999 GCA_013330925.1 Candidatus Poseidoniaceae archaeon
CGCCGGGGATCGTCCCCTTCTCGAAGGCTCACGATGCGCTCGTCCCAAGCGTGCTGGACGAACCAGCGGTGGAAGAAACCCGCAAACAGTTCGGCCACGCTTGCGGTTCCAGGTTGGAATCCTTCGGGATGCAGGATGGTGGTGTCGTGCGAACGTCCGTCGTAGGTTTCCACGCGACGAGGTTCACCGGCCTGCAAGTTTGGGACGATGGGTGCATCCACGGCTTGCAAATGCCGCAGCACCAAGAGCGTCCATGCGTAGGAGGAGAGGGTGCCTCTGAAGGCGTTCGCCAACCCGCGTTGCAACGCCCAATGTTTCACGGCAAGCGCGATGGTCTTCACGCGCGGATCGAGGTTGACGTAGGCCGCGATCAGTTCGGTGTTTCGCAAGGCCAAGGCATTGTTGAGGCTCAAATCAACAGGAATCCCTGTGGTCGGGTCGGTGAATTTGACGATCGGCACCTTGGCGCGGCCAATGGTTTGGATGTCCCGATAATCCTCGGTGTCGAGGACGTTGGACAAGTGGCGAAGCACGCTCTTTGGCTTCCGAAGGTCCTTCACGACGAGGCACAAATCCACGTCGCCTCGGCGCAGCACGAGCCCGGTCTCTGCAGAGCCAAACGGATGCAGCGTTGAGCCGCGAACATGGCGCTCGAGAACACGCTTCAGGTGGTTCACGATGCCGCGTCGCTGTTTCTGCTCCACGTCGGAAGGGGACACCTCCCGCTCGAGGTCCGCGAGTTCCTTGCTCAACGCTTTCAGCCTGGCTTCGTCCAAGGCGTCAACCGCCGGGGGGGAATAGGTGCCGTCCAAGGCACCGATGGCGCGTGGCCACCTCGCCTTCTGATCCTTGGACCACCCAGCACTCATTCCTCCTCCTCCTTCGGCTTGGATGAGATGAAACTGGATGCACCGCCCTCCGCGACCTTGGCCATGGCGTTGAGGAGTGGATGATCGGCCTCCAGCCCTGTGGAAACGACCCCCGTCCAATAGGCGATGG
>DUHJ01000093.1:1304-2726 GCA_013330925.1 Candidatus Poseidoniaceae archaeon
GACCCACGTCCAATAGGCGATGGCCTGTTCTGATTCATCCAACGCGACGGCCAAACGTCGGGTGCGAGAATCTGCACGGCGAAGTCCCTCGTCCTGTTCAACGAAGCTGCGGTGGTGCTGCTGGTGATCGTTCACCACCAACAGCATCGCTTCGTGTGCTTTCTGTGCGGCATCAAGCATGTTTCGCGCTTCGGTTCGGGCTTCGTTCATCGCCAGATGATCTCCCGCTTTCTCGGTGCGTCCTGCCACCCAAGCCTCGTGTTCGGACACGAGGTCCCGCATGGCCGCGATGAACCCAGCCTCGGTTTTGTGGTCGCCTGCCGTTCGTTGCATTTCGTCTTCGATGGCATCGAGGCGTGCTTGCAGGCGTTCCCTTGCCCAAGCAGGGTCCGGTGTGCGAACGACGTCTTTCCCTTCCATGCCTTCGCGGAGGGATTCGATGCGCTCGAAGGCCGCTCTTGCCTTGGATTGGTACGCGTTTCGCTCGGCCTTCAGGCCGGCGATGGTGTCGCCGAGTTGATCGCGCTGTCGTTTTGCAACGGAGGCCAAGGCCTTCGCTGCCTCCAATTCTTGGCGACGTGCATCCAATTGGTCCGGTATGACTTCCGCAAGTCGCTCGCGGCGATGAAGCACCAAGCGAGCCAAAAGCTCGGGCTGGACTTCGAGGAGAGCGTCGACGTCCACGCGCGGTGGGCGCACACTAACCCGTGTAAAGGCTCCCCTGCGGGTCGCCATGGCGTGAAGGTGAAGAACCTCGGAGCCATACAGGATGCATGGGTCGGCGTGCTTGGCGCGGACTCTTGCTGGCTTCCTTGTTGGTTTTGCTTGCGATTCCGGTTCAAGCCGACGGGGATGGAGTTGGCATCGTTGCCTCGCAGTTGCCTTCTTCTTTCGACGTTGATGCCGACCCAACGTTGCAGGTTCACCTGCAAGGCTTCGGCGTCAACGGGACCGCTGAACTTCAGGCCTCCATCGCCGATGCGGAAGGAAGCATCGTCTGGTCGTGGGCCCAAAACGTCAGCCTTGGGGACGAGGACCTCGCCGTCGTCGTGTTGAACCTGAGCACGGTACCTGCAGGGCAACAGCAGTTGCAGTTGAACCTGGTCGGTCACGTCCTGATCTCCAACAGCACGCACCTTTCCTCGGCAACCGTCCCCGTCCAGCGCGACCGTCCTCTGTCGGTCGGCTTCGTTGCAGCGAGTTCCGACCGGGTCGAGGGCTTGGATGCTGCAGGTCTTCCCGACGGTGGAGACCCTCGTGACATGGACCGCATGGCGTGGTTCTTGACCGTGAGGAACCTCGGTGACGTGCCCTGGAACGGGACCGTCGAGGCCTCGTTCACCCAAGGGGCCGCGCAAGAAACGATGACCGAGGCCGTGAACCTGAGCGGGATGAACACCACCACGCTGATCTTCACCACCG
>DUHJ01000093.1:3029-8166 GCA_013330925.1 Candidatus Poseidoniaceae archaeon
ATGAACACCACCACGCTGATCCTCACCACCGATTTGGTGTGGAGCGAAGGCGAGGTTGGACTCAACGCGACGTTGGTGGGGTTGATCGACGAAGACCTTAGCGACAACGACCTCCAATGGAACGTGACCGTGGCTCCACCGCTGCTGCCCTCGCTCACGCTCACTTTGGAACGACAGAACACCCCTACAGCCCCGGGTGAGGCTTGGGGTCACGTGCTTTCCTTGGCCAACGACGGCGAAGCAGCATGGTCTGGCCACGTCAACTGCAGTTGGGGCGACGGCTCGTCTCACGCCAGCGTCGTGTTCTCCGTTAACGTGTCCGAAACGGTGGAGGCCTTCGTTCAAGGCCCTGCAAAAGACGGGACGTTAACCTGCAGCGCAGCAGGTCCCCGGGTGGCGGCAAGCAGCCAAAGCACGGCCTCCGACTCGCTGGACATCTCCACGGCGCAATTTGAAGTCGTGGCCGGTGGACAACCCGTGCCGCTTGATGGGCCTTGGGACGTTGGCGACGTGGTGCGTTGGTCTGCCGTGGTTCGCAACGTCGGTTCCTCCGACGGCACGGTGGCGTTGGAAGTGGCGGACGGGGATGACCGTTTCACCTCCTCTTCCATCCAGTTGGGACCCGGTGAGGCTTCTGAAGTCAGCGTCTCACACGCCTTGTCTCGTTCAGGAGACGTCGTCTGGGCGTGGTCGCTCATCAGCAACGATGGACTGCTGTTGACGCAAGCAGGGAACGCAACCTTGCTGATTCAAGCACCTCCAACCCTGAGCGCGTCGATCGACGCCGTCACCCTTGACGACGAAGACGGGCACGTGGTGCAATGGAACCTGTCAGTCGCCTCATCGGTCTCCCGTGAAGTGACGTTGGAGGTCGGGCATGGCGTTCAAGGGGCCTGGGTGTGGGCGTCGTCCAGCACCTTGCTCCTCGACGCGAACGCGTTGACCGGAGAGGCCAACCTTGGATTCGTGGATGCCGAGAACGTCGCGGTCCGCGTGACGCCAATCGACTGGACGCACGGTGACGGACCGCTGCTCGTCACGGCAGGAATACAACCGGCGAGGGCACAGGTGGACCTGACCCTCCAACCGATCACCGTGCCCGTCGACCCCGTGGCGGGAACCGCCACCACCTTGACCGTGGAGGTCAGCAACTCCGGGACGGCCCCCTCGGAACCCATGACGGTTCGCCTGGTGTCCTCCGGGGAGGTCTTGGCCGCGGTGAACCTCGACGCGATTGCACCGGGCGACGCCGAAGTCACGTCCTTGGTCGTGGATTGGCCCGAGGGCAGTTTGATCGGCATCGAAGCTGTCGTCGTTCATCAAGAGGAACGGACCGTCAGCCAAGCCACGTTCCAAGTGGTGGTTCCTGAGGCGGAATCCACCTTCAACGTGCCTTGGGCAGGGCTTGGACTGGGCATGGCAGGCGGCTTGGTCTTGCTTGGCGTTGATGCCATCCGCCGCCGGGCCCCTGAATCGTCCAGCACGGCTCGCCCCGCGTCGTCCGGCACGGCATCCGAATCGAAAGCCTCGTCTTCTACGGGACCAGTTGAAAAAATCGAGGTGGCTTGCCCGGCGTGCGACCGGACGTTGCGTGTTCCCGGCGATTACAGCGGAGCCGTGCGTTGTCCGGATTGCCGTGAGCGCTTTGACGTCGAGGCGGCAGCTCCCACTTCTCCTCAACAGGAAGACCCCGTCGAGGCGCCGGCCGAGGCTCCGGAGAAAGTCGAGATTGGTTGCCCGGCGTGTTCACGCGCCCTTCGGGTTCCATCGGACTTCAACGGCCGGGTCAGGTGTCCAGCGTGCAAGCATGAATTCTCACGGGCGGAGGCGAGGTGATGGTCGGTCATTTTCAAGAATTTGAGGACGAGTACCTCGAGACCCTGTACGAATTTCACGAATCTGAACCCGGTGGCATGGTCAAAACCGGGGTGCTGGCCAAGCGCCTTGGCGTTTCGCCGGCCTCTGCGACGGAAATGGTGCAACGCCTCTCAAAGCGAGGTTACGTCTCCTACACGCCCTACAAGGGTGTCCTGCTGACCGCGTACGGCCTTGAACACGGTCAGCGGATGAAGCGACGCCACCGTCTGGCCGAGGTGATGTTGGAACGCTTGCCCTTCAACGGCAACGCGCACGCCACAGCGTGCCGACTCGAACACGCGATCGACGACGATTTGGAGGTCGCGCTGTCGCGCTGGCTTGGCTACCCTGAGACCGACCCCTCCGGTCGTCCCATTCCACCAGCGGCAGGTGAGGTGGCGGAGCGCTTGACGACGGTGTGGCCCACCACCCAACGCGCGGCCAGTGCACTGCAGGCCGGTGAGAGCGGACTCATCGTGGCGATGGCTCAGTCTGAAGCCCTCGCTGGACTCGGAATCGCGCCTGGAGCCCTGCTGGAGTGCACCGAATCCGGATACGCCGTGGATGGGGCGAAGGTGCTGTTGTCCGATGCGCTGCTCGACACGATGGTGGTCAATGTTTCCGGGTGAACCGCCGAGGTCAACGCGTTGGTTTGATACGCAAGACGCCGAGGTTAAGGCATGGAAGACCAGCCAAAGGAGGGCATGACCGACCGGCTTCGCCAGGTTGAGCAGGTGCTCTATGGTCTGGACCAACAACTCCTCACTGGAGGATTGAGGCTTACGTTGGTGCTGCCCGCCTTCGCCCTCTTCTTGGCCTTCATCGGTTGGTCCGTGGCCACGTCAGCAGAAGCCCCGGCATGGTGGACGGACGGCATTGAGCCAACGCTGAAGGTGTCGTTGGGTTGGACCTTGGTCGCCATTCAGTTTACGATGGTGTTGACCTTCACCCTGATGCTTCTCGTTCACCGCATTCGCTTGGGCCTCAGCGTCCACGGCATCGAATCCGAGGTCGCTGAATTGGGCGGCCAGCACCGCTGGGTGGCGTCCTCCCACGGATACGACCACATCGAGGAAGTGATGCACCGTTCGGTTCGAGCCACCACCTCCGCCATCGTCTTGCTCATCTTGTCCCTGATTTTGCTGCTGGTGGAATTGGCCCGAGGTCCGGCCGATCCTGCCGGGCAAATCGCCCATCTTGCGGCCTCTTCCTTCCTCTTGCTCGCCTTCGGTGAACACCTGAGCAGGAGCGGTCGTCTGTTCACCTCGAGCACGGAAACGGGACTCTTGGAGGCCTACGATCCGCCCATTCACCCTTCGACCTTGCACGCGGTGTTCGAAGAAATCCTTCTGACGGTCATGGACCCCCTGCTTCGTGCAAAGTACGAACATTTCATGGGAGAACTCATTGAACATCGAAAGCCGAAGATCGAAGCCTTGCCGGCCAAGGAAAAGCTCCTCGCGCTCCAATGGATGCGATGCGACGGGCAAATCTTGACACCTGCTCTGTCGAGCGAAATTGAAGAGGTTCTGGAAGAGGAAGGCGTTCGTTTTCTCAAAGAGCACCCCGTGTTCACTCCGGACGTGTGGACCCAATTGTTCACCAAGGCATCTGAAGTCGCGCCTGCGTTTTTCCGCTTGATGCGCCGAACGACCGAGCGCATCCGCATGGGCAACCTTCGTGGTCGTCAAGACCTCCTCGTGGACGTGGACATGGCCAACATCGTCGACGGAAGCACTGGCCTGTTCATGTACATCCGAAACCTCGACGCTACGCCAAGGACCGTGGTGTTGCGCATGCAATCTCCCGATTTCCGCCCCAACGACCTCGCTTTGACCTTCCACCTGCCCGCGGGTGAAGGAGAATCCCTGCTCGGCTCTGCCTTGCCCGTGTCCGGTGAAGGCGATCAGGACGTGATCGGTTCCTTGGTCAGGCTGCTTCAGTTGGGCACCACTTCATGGCAGTCCCTCATCCCAAACCGGGACGGTGAAGCCACCGTCACGGTCCGGCTTGAGAACGAAGACGGGGATTTGCTCCTCGGTCAGCAAATCAACACCCGAGTTCGCTCGGGCACCAAGAAGCGGCTGCGCCGCTCAGGAGTGGTCGTCAGCGCCGCCCTTGGCGTGCTTGGTGTCGTGGCCTCCGTCATCCTCCAAGTCAACCGTTTGCTCTCCTTGTGAGCCCGGACGACCCACAGGAGCCTTGAAATGGAGCATTGCGAGGCAACGCCATGCGCCGCGACCGCGAGGAGCGCGAAGAACGACCCGACGCAGACCTGCGCGAGCGCTTGCACGCGATGGAAGCGAAGGTGCGCAAACTGCGTGAAATCCGCAACCAACACAGCGACCGTGCACGACGTTCAAGGGACGCTCGAAACGCCGTTCAGGCCCAGTACAAAGAGCACCGGGAAACCGTTGATCTTCTGATCTCTGAAGTCAAGGCCATCCGCGCTGAAGTGAACCTTCACCGTGAGCGCCGAAACGCCATCCAAGACCAACTCAAGCAATTCATTGCCCAAATCAAGGGCCGCCGTGGCGACAAGGACGCGAAGCGTTCAGCCACAGCAGAATACCACCAACTCAAGGCCGAGATGGAGCGGTTGGAGGAGACCTTCGAAACGTCCAGTGTGGGCATGAAGAAGGAGAAGGAAATGATGGACAAACTCAAGCGCATGGGCAACCGTGTGGGTGAGTTGGCACCCGAAGTGGAAGAGTTTGAATTGGTCAAGGTTGACCTCAAGGACCTCGACGGGAGCATCAAGACGCTCAAGGCCGAGGCCGATGCCGAACACCAGCGCTTCATCGAGGCGATCAAGCGTGCTGACGAAGTGTCCACGAAAATCGACGAGGCCTTCGCCCACCGTGATTTCCTGAAGGCTGAAGGCGACCGTCACCACCTTGAGCACCTTGAACACCGCAAGGAAGCGGATGCCGTTCACGCTCAGATCGAGGAGATGATGAGCGACGTGAACAAGGTTCGCGATGAACTCAAGATGGCCCGTGAAGAACGCGAATCCTGGGTGACCGACCACAACGCCGCCGTGCGCAAGGAGATGCAAACCGGAGCCCAATCCGAGGCCGTGGCCGATGAACTCGTCACCACCCTGCTGAAGGAAGGAAACCTGACCTTTGGTGGCACCATGTCCGAAGACGGAGCCCGCAAGGACCACCGAGGTGGCGACGGTCGCAAGAAGCGAAACATGCGTCGCATCGACATGTCTTCGCGTCGACGCCGCTGAGGTGGCGACGTGCACGGCGTCATCATGGCAGGTGGGCGCGGG
>DUHJ01000093.1:8481-10220 GCA_013330925.1 Candidatus Poseidoniaceae archaeon
ATGGGCGCGGGACGCGCCTGCAGCCGCTCACCGACCACCGACCAAAACCGATGGTTCCCCTGCTCGGCCGACCCGTGATCGACTACGTCAAAGACGCCATGCTCGACGCGGGCGTGACCGAAATCGTGGTGACGACGGGCTACCGGGGAGAGGATCTTGCCGCTCATGTCATGACGTGGACCGACGACGACGTCCACGCTCGCGTGAACCGTGAGTCCATGCCAATGGGAACGGCGGGGAGCGTACGCTTGCTGGCCGAAGACCTGACCTCCACCTTTCTGGTTGGGTCGGGGGACGGCATCAGCACGCTGGACCTGAAGGCCCTGCTTTCCCACCACCGATCGACGGGAGCGGCCCTCACCATCGGTCTGGTTGAGGTGGACGATCCAAGTTCCTTTGGAATCGTGGGTCTGGGGGAGACGAATGACGTCAACGTCAACGGTGATCTCCGTCGTGGTTTTGTGCGACGGTTTGCTGAGAAACCGGCCCCCGAAGATGCCTTCAGCCGCCTGATCAACGCGGGCGTCTATGTCGTTGAACCCGAGGCCTTGGCCATGGTTCCCGCCCAAACAAAGTACGATTTCAGCCGCGACCTCTTTCCCGCGATGCTTGAAGCCGGTATGCCCATCGCAGGCATGATGCTTGAAGGGCTGTGGTTCGACATCGGTGAGCCGCATCACTTGTTGGAGGCCCAGGCCGCTTTGCTCGGTGGCTCCACTCCCTTCCTTCATCCCGGAGCTTCGGTTGCGGATGGAGCCACGGTCACCTCTACGCTGCTCATGGATGACGCGCACATTGGGACCAAGGCAACGGTGACCTCCTCCATCCTCGGTGTTGGTGCGGTCGTCGAAGAAGGCGCCACCGTGGAAGGCAGCGTTATCGGTGATGGCGGGAGGGTCCGTGCCCACGAACGTCTCGTGAACGAGCGCAGGGCCGCCTGAGACCCCCTCAGTCCTTGCACGCGTTGGCATACCTCTCAAATAGGCTGGTTCACGGAAGGACCCCATGGGCGAAGCAACGCGGCACCGTACCTACGAGCGAAGTTGGGAGGACATCGAGTCCATGCTGAGCGCGGCCGAGGCCAAGCAGCAAGAGTGGAAGGACTGGTTTGAACGATGCCGCGAGGCAGGTGACCGCGATGGAATGAAGGACGCCGCGAGGAACCACAAGGCCCTCGAAGGTGTCATCAAAACCCTCCGTTGGACCCTCGGCGAAGTGGGCGTTGCTTCCCCCTTGACCTGAACGGCATCGTCATCAGCGACCTGCTTCTGGCATTGGCATGGCCGACGACCGTTTTTCCGTTCGTGTGCACGTCAGTGCCATGGACCATGCGTCGGTGGTCAACCAAGCGCTGGAAGCATGGCTTGGCGACGTTGAGCTTCAGCGCAGCGCCTATGCGTCGCACGCCGGTCCCACCATGCTCACCCTTCATGCCGACCTTCGTCGAAAGTCAGACCTTCGAAGGGCGTGGTCTGGCCTCGATTCCACCGCCTTGGAAACGTTGCTCGAGGACCTGCCCTCCCGCATCGACGAGGAAGGTGCAGTGCACTTTCGCATCGATCTTGACGGGTTGGTTGCGGGGCGGGTTGAACTTGCGCCTCCCGGTGCACCTCGTTCTGCGAAGGTACGTTGCAAAGTGGCGGTGTACCCCGGTCAAACGGCCGAAGGACGGCTGCGAGCCATGATTGAAGCCGCGTTGGATTAAACACGGGATTTGGACATCATTCATATCCTCCAAG
>DUHJ01000093.1:10549-17592 GCA_013330925.1 Candidatus Poseidoniaceae archaeon
AAGCCATACCCTTGGCCATGCCTCACGTCGTGACCTCCACCTGCGTGGACCACAAGTACCAGGAATGCGTTGCCGTCTGCCCCGTGGAAGCCTTCCGCGAACTCGACACCTACCTGGTGATCGACCCTGACGAGTGCATTGATTGTGGCGCCTGCATCCCCGAGTGCCCTGTCGAAGCCATCTTCCCAGACACCGAAGTTCCTGAAGGGGAAGAAGCATGGATTGACCGCAACGCCGAGGAAGCCGTTGACGCGCCGATCGCCGAAGGCGATTCTCCCGTCCTTGGCGACTGAGCCCCTCACACCAAACCTCAGAGGTGACCTGAATGGGTGGCGTGGACCTGACCAACATGCGTCGCGGCAGCGACCTGATCAAGCGCGGCTTTGCCCGCATGCAGCAAGGTGGCGTCATCATGGACGTCGTCGATGCTGAACAAGCCGCCGTGGCCGAAGACGCGGGCGCTGTGGCCGTGATGGCCCTCGAGCGGGTTCCTGCGGACATCCGTAAGGCCGGTGGCGTGGCCCGCATGAGCCATCCTGACATGGTCCAGGGCATCCTTGACTGCACCTCCATCCCAGTGATGGCCAAATCCCGCATCGGTCACGACGGCGAAGCCCGCATCCTCGAAGCGATGGGCGTTGACATGATCGACGAGAGCGAAGTGCTCACCCCAGCGGACCCGTACTTCCACATCGACAAGAAGGCCTACGAGATTCCCTTCGTGTGCGGGGCGACCAACCTCGGCGAAGCGGTACGCCGTGTGCACGAAGGTGCTGCCATGATTCGGACCAAGGGCGAGGCGGGGACCGGAAACGTCGTCGCTGCTGTCACCCACGCCCGGCTCATCGAGCAAGAGATTCAGCAAGTCATGGGCTTGGACGATGACGGGCTGGACCTCGCGGCCGACCACGTCATGGACCGATACCACGTGCTCTCCCGAAGTTCATCGCTCCCAGGCACCCACAACGTCACGCCCTTCGGGCCCATCGATGACGCATTCAAGGCCTCCGTTCGCGACGTGCTGGCCGAGGTCCAAGACCTCGGGCGCTTGCCCGTCGTCACCTTTTCCGCAGGCGGCATCGCCACTCCGGCCGACGCCTCGCTGATGATGCGGATGGGCATGGACGGTATTTTCGTCGGCTCGGGCATTTTCAAGTCCGAGCACCCTCCGACCATGGCGGACGCAATCGTCCTTGCCACTGCCCACTTTGACGACGCCGACAAAGTGGCTGAGGCCATGGCGATGACCGACGGTGCACCGATGAAGGGCGACGAATTGGAGACCCTCGAGGTTCGCCTCGACCAGCGCGGCTGGTGAAGGCGCGTCGGCCCTTTCAAATACGCGAGGTCGGTCGCGAGACTGCAAACGGGGTAGCCCTCGTAGGAACATCAGGTGATCACATGGCAAGAAAGATGAGTGCAAAGGCACGTGCAGCAGCACGTAAGCAGCGAGACAAGTGGAAGTCGAAGCGTTGGTACACCATCCGAGCCCCCCGTGACCCCTGGAAGTTCCAGAACATCGGTGAGACCATCGGCGAATCGGACGAGCACGTCATGGGCCGTGTGTACGAGATGACCCAACAGGAATTCTCCGGCGACTTCACGAAGATGCACGTCATCCTGCGCTTCCGTGTGACCGACTGCGTCGGTCAAGACGCGTTGACGACCTTCATCGGTCACCACCACCAAACCGATCACGTGCGCCGCCAAGTGCGCCGCTACCGTGGCAAGGTCGACGACGTCGTCGACGTGGTGACCACCGACGGATACCTCATCCGCATCAAGCCGCTCATCATCACGCAGAAGCGTGTGCAGACCTCGGTCAAGAGCGACATCCGCAACAAGGCCCGGGACATCATCACCACCTGTGCGGCGAAGATGACCTACTCCCAAATCCAGAGCGCCATGCTCGGAGGCGACCTTGAGAAGGACATCGAAACCGCGGTGAAGTCGATTTACCCCGTGCGAACCTGCGTCATCCGAAAGAGCCAGCTCCTCCAGACCGGTGTGGTCACCGAAAAGGGCCCGACCCTTGACGAGATCCACGCCGAGGAAGAGCGCTCGGCAGCCGAACTGAAGGCCAAGAAAGCGGCGCTCCTCGCCGAGGCCATGGCCGAAGAAGGTCAGGAAGCGGACGAAGGCGACGATGATGCAGTCGACGACGCGGAAGCCGTTGAGGCTCCTGCCGAGGAAGAAGCACCCGCCGAAGAGGCAGCACCCAAGGAAGAAGCAGCACCTGCTGAATCCGAGGAAGCCGCGGACACGTCCGATGCTGACGCACCCGACTATGCCTCGATGACCGTCGCTGAACTCAAGGACGAACTGAAGGCCAAGGGCCTCCCAGTGTCCGGCAAGAAGGCGGAACTCGTCGAGCGCTTGCAAAGTGCTTGACACGGTCAGGCCTTGCGCCGATGGGTCCAAGCCCCTCCGCCCACAGGTGACCTCATGCGCCGCATTGGTGTGATGGGTGGAACCGGCCTCTTGTCTCTGGATGCGATTCCAGGAGCCGATGAAGCAGGCTGGTCCACGGAGCGCGTGGACGTTGTTCATCAAGAAACGCCACACGGCGTGGTGCCCTTGCGCTGCATGACCCTCTCGCGTGGGGAAGAGCGCTGCGAACTCGTCTTTGTCCAACGTCACCACGATGCGTCGGGAGGCACGGTTCCTCCGCACCGCATTGAGCATCGAGCCAACCTTCGCGCCATGGCCGATGCCAAGGTCGATCGTCTTCTGGCGGTTTGTTCGGTAGGGACGATCATTGAACGGTTGCCTCCCGGGCGCGTGGGCGTGGCGTGCGACGGCATCGATTTGACCGGCGTCAGCACCACCTTCCATGACGATGAGGCCGTGTTCACCTCGATGGCCAACGCCTACGACGAAGCGCTGTTGCAACGGACCGCTTCGGTGCTCGGGAAGGTACAGGACGTGCCCTCTGACACCTTGACCGTCACCTATTGGTTGACCCAAGGTCCACACTTTGAGACCCCCGCGGAAATCGACGCCATCGAGCGGCTTGGAGGTGAAGTGGTGGGCATGACGATGCCACGTGAAGCCAAACTTGCAGCGGAACTTGACCTGCCCTACGTGGCCTTGTGCATCGCGGCCAATTGGGCCGCGGGTCGCTCTCCTGAAGGCCGTCGAACCGACCTCGTCCACGAGGAGGTTTCGGCTGAGGCGCACCGACGTTTGGGTCCGGTGTGGGCCGTGCTCCTCGATCAGCTCGAAGCGTGACCCTCCTGCCTATAGGGCGCCATCGTGCGTGATGTTGCATGGACCTGAGCGTGGACGGTTGGATGGCCAGCGAAGCAAACGACGCTTGGTCGTCGATGATGAAAGGCGTCGCTGCCTTTCACCACAAGCACGACTTTGCCGGCAACAACGGCCACGACATGGGGTACCGCATCGCCCTGACGGTGGAAGAACTGGGTGAGTTGGCCGCGGCCATCACCAAAGCCAAGCCCATCGAAGAGGTCGCCGAAGAGATGGCTGATGTCCTCATCCTGCTCATGGGGCACAGCCTTGCGATGGAAATCGACCTGAAAGCAGCCTTCGAGGAAAAACTCGCTCGGGTCATGCAGCGTCCTGCTCGGCAAGGGCGGTTGGGCATCCGTGTGACGGAGTACACAGACGAAAATTAATCCTTCAAATCACAGGGCTTCGAACCCAGCGCTCGAAGGTCTGATGGTGCTGGTCTCCTTCCTGCGCAGCGACCCGTTCTGAGGATTCCAACGACCATGCTGCCGCGTCCAAGTGTGGTGCATGGGTGTCGGCGCCATCCACGGTGGTGTGGACCACGGTGCGATGCACCACGCTCGCGTCGGGAAGCATGAGCGCGTAAATCTCGCCACCGCCGATGAT
The DNA here is from genome assembly GCA_013330925.1 of Candidatus Poseidoniaceae archaeon. Lineage (GTDB taxonomy): Archaea > Thermoplasmatota > Poseidoniia > Poseidoniales > Poseidoniaceae > MGIIa-L3 > MGIIa-L3 sp11892u. The sequence goes on from DUHJ01000093.1 coordinate 14,408, forward strand.
GAACATCGTTTCACCGGCCTCGGAGCGGGCCTTCACCTGCTCGACCGTGGTCCGCTCCGCTCCTTCGTCACGCCATGAAGGGTCGCGCGTGAGCACCAAGTTTTCGCGGCCCGGCAGGGGGAAGGGCAAGCTTTCCCACGTGCGCCGTCCCATCACCACGGCATGGCCGAGGGTGAGGGCCTTGAAGCGCTGAAGGTCGGTGCGCTGCCTCCAGGGCAGGTCGCCGTCTTGACCGATGCCGCCCACCTCGTCCTCGGCCCAAATGAGGTGCAGCGGCATGGAAGGCCCTCAGACGGCGATGGGTGCGGCGATGTGTGGATGATGCTCGTAGCCCTCGAACGCGATGTGTTCTGCGGTGAACGCGTCGATGTCCGTGATTGACGGGTCGAGCTTGAGGCTGGGCAAGGGGAGCGGATCCCGGGTGATTTGCAGACGTGCCTGCTCGAGGTGGTTGTTGTACAGGTGTGCATCCCCAATGCTGTGGACGAACACGCCCGGTTCCAAGCCGCAAACTTGGGCCATCATGTGGGTGAGCAGGCTGTAGGAGGCGATGTTGAACGGCACGCCAAGAAACACGTCGGCGCTCCGTTGGTACATCTGACAGTTGAGCTTCCCGGCAGCCACATGAAATTGGAAGAACGCGTGACAGGGCATCAAGGCCATCTCGGGCAGGTCAGCCACGTTCCAAGCACTGACAATGATCCGACGGCTGTTTGGATTCTCACGGATGAGACGGATGGCCTCGGCGATTTGGTCGTGCTCAACGCCATCAGGACCCACCCACCGGCGCCATTGTTTGCCGTACACCGGGCCAAGGTCCCCGTGCTCATCGGCCCACTCGTTCCAAATTCGGACGCCGTTCTCCTGGAGGTAACGCACGTTCGTGTCGCCTTTGAGGAACCAAAGCAATTCATGGACCACGGACGGGATGTGAATGCGCTTGGTGGTGACCAGCGGGAAACCCTCGCTGAGGTCGAACCGCATCTGGTGGCCGAACACGCTCAGTGTCCCGGTTCCCGTGCGGTCACCTTTGGGCACGCCTTCGTCGAGGACCCGTTGCAGCAGGTCAAGGTAGGCTTGCATGGCGTTGACTTTGTCCTGCGGCCCTTGAGGCTTGTCGGTCTCAAGGGGCGCCAAGATGCTTCAAACTGGCCATGAGTTGGTCGGTGAATTGGCGTTGGAGGACGGCCATTTTCTGATCCAGATCATCATCTTCCATCGACGCCATGGCTACCACGGCATCGTCCGAGAGGGCTGCTCCGTCGGGGTGAACAAGCCACTCTTCCCAGGTGATGCCCCGGCCGATGGTGATCTCCACGCGTCGCCAGAGGCGAGGGAATTTGTGCGCAGAAGGCTGCATCATGCCGCGTGTGCCTTTCAGGGCCACCGGGATGACCGTGGCGTGGGGCACGGTGGCCGCAAGCCGGGCAACGCCGGTTTTTCCCTCGAGAAGGTACGGGGATTCGGTGCGTTTGGAGCGGGTGCCCTCGGGGAAAATGCCGACCGCTTTGTCCGCTTCCAAGAGCGCCACGGCGCTTGAGAGGGCGCTTCGTGCCCCGCTTTCCCGGTGGGTTTCAATCTGTCCAGTGACGTTCATCAACCACTTGCGTGGCCCTGAGACGAAGTGGCCGTCCTTGGCGAGGTAGTGTGGCTTCCTTCGGGTCGCCATGATGACCATGATGGGGTCAACGTGCGAGAGATGGTTGGCGGCCAAGATGACCGGCCCTCGGCGTGGGACATGATGCAGCCCTTGCATGCGCAACCTGAGGAAAAGACGCATCCCCGGAGTGAGCAGCACCCGAAGTCGGCGGTAGGTTGGGTAACGCAATTCGACTTCGTCAGCAGAACGGATGCCGCTGCGAGCGACAACGGTCGCCCAAGCCTGCTCTCGCGCTTCGCTCACGGTCCTCCATCGAAACCCGAGGTATCAACCTTCACCGCTGACGGAAGGTTTCCACCCTGATTCGGCTGCAAGCCTCAAATCGTGAACGCTGCAGAGTCGCCCATGCAGCGTGCCGTGGCCGTCCTGCTGCTCGCGCTGTTCGTGCTGCCCGCGACGGCACCGTTTGCTGCCGCCCAAGCGTGGGAAGAGGACGGATGGCTGGAAACGAGCATGGCCGTCGAACGCATCGAAGCCGGAGACGAGTTCGGATGTTACGGCATGCCTGGGCTGAGTTGGGCGAACGACCCTGGTGCGGTGGCCACGGCGTGCCGCGAATATTTGACCGCACGAACCCCCGCCTCGTCGTGGGGCGATGCACCCGTGTCCCTGTACACGCCCTCTGGCCTGGCTGCGACCGACCATACCCTCCTTGGCGGGCTTGGATTTGTTGTTCATGGAGACGACACGGGCCTTGCGACAAGCGCGTGGCACGATGCTGACGGCGTGCCCTCCTTCGAGGAGGACTGGTACAACCTCGGACGTCGTGGAGGTTCATTGGAAAAGGAAGTGGCCGACATCGACGCCCTGGAGGCTGAACTCGATGCCGGAGGCTTGGTCAACATGTATTGGATTGGACGTGTCAACGACGCGACGATTCGCCACGACGGCGAGGTCGTCGACCTTCTTCTCGCTCGTGAGGACGTCTGGTTCACGACGTGGGGTGAGGCATGGTCGACGTGGGCCGTGTCCCGATGCCACGAATTTTCCCTCGAGGTCGATCCTGAGAACCGGAGGAACGTCAGTTTCACCTTGGAGGACACGGTGGCGTGCGGTTCCTCAAATCCTGAGGCGTGGAAGGTACCCACGACATGGCGATTCCTGCCACCTGAAGGCGTCGCGGTCACCGAGGTGTACCTCGAAGGTGTTCCTGCGCGAAACCTGACCGGGGAGAGGAATACCGCGGCGGGCGCACGAGCGGACGGCAACGAGACCCTGTTGAGCCTCGCTGTCGGTCAGCGGATGGACCTCGTCCTCGACGCCCCGGTGAACCGGTCGGACCTCGACGTGCTCGGCATGACCGAGCAATGGAACGGATTGGGCGTGGCCGTGACCGTCGCGGCCCACGACACGTGGGACCTCTTCCGCTGGAGCAAGCGCTTCAATGACGATCCGGAACTTCGGTTCACCTGGTTGGTCATTCCACGGGATGCCGACCCTGAGATGCCGTGGTTGCCTTGGGTAGGCTTGCTTGCAGCAGCGGGGACCGTGCTTGCCATGCGCCATCTGATTCGGACCGATGACG
>DUHJ01000231.1 GCA_013330925.1 Candidatus Poseidoniaceae archaeon
AGGCATGGTCCCATCTCCATGTCATCCATCGCAAGGACGGATGGTCAAACGACACGCTTCCGGTCTTCAAATGTGCGTGCCGTCGGCACAGCAAAGCACGGCTTGGAAGGGGGGAGGAGCACGGACGGAGATTCGAACTCCGGTCTCAGGATCTGCAATCCCGCTCATAGCCACTCTGACATCCGTGCGGCAGGTCGCCGAGCCGCGCCCGATATTTCACCCCATCCCTCGACGGCCATTTCGCCGAATGCCTGAAAATCACCGACAAAGTCGACTGTGCATGGCCGAAGCGCCTGCACCACCATGGGCGGGCGATGCCGGTCAACACAAGGATGCAGAGGGCGCGACTGCGCCTGCGCCCATGATGTTCACCGATTCGGCCGTGACGTCCACCTTGTCCGGGCAACCGGTCCTCAGTGGCGCCGTTGTGGGCGCACCAGGACTTGGTGGGCCTGTGCCGGGAAAGAGTCCGTGGCAGCGCGGCACCTATTGGCGGCACGTTGGCATGGCCTGCGCCCTGCAATTGTTGCTCGCCGTCCTCCTGTTGTCAGCGACCCTGTCCTACATGAACACCGAAGAGATTTGGAGCAACGAGGAGGTCGTGGTCGAGGTCATCGACGGCAAGGGAGAGGTGCGCATGAACCCAGACGGAGACCTTCGCCTTTCCTACCTCTCGAAGTCCTACACGTCGGCCGATTATGGCACAGACGAATGGTATCAGAACGAAATGTGGCTGGATTATGGTGCCGTGGCTTCCTATGATTACGGCTATTATGGCGGCTACAACTACGACCAAACGTGGGATGCAGAATCACCGCGGGACGTCATGATGACATACATGCCGATCGATCTCAACGCCGTCACCGTGGAGGTCAACAACGATTGGGACAACCGAACCATGCTCATCACGACTGACCTTTGGTTGAACCACAGCAACACAGCTACAATGTTCTACAACTCCGACTACTGGAGTGCGACATACGACATGACGCCTGTTGCTGTCGAAGACGGCTGGGTGCTGAACTACTCTGCAGCGGGCCTTGAGCAACCCTGCAATTTTGAACGGCTGGAGGTTCTCACTCCCCATCCCGAACTCGAAGAGAGTGAGCGCGTCCGAGTGACCACATACTTGAGAAATTGTTGGGGTTCGGCCCCGGATTTGATGGAGGTATATCTGGATCTTCAGACCAACACGTACGGTGTCCAGGTCGGCGGATGGGCCCCGAGCAATTCCACGCTGTGGTTCGATCACGAACAGCTTGGCAACACGACCCTCAACCTGAACATGGAATTTGAGAACGTGGTGGCGTGGGAAATGGACGACCGTCGCTGGGCGGCCTACACCACGATGTTGACCGTGGCCCCCATTGCCTCGTTGCTGGGCTTGCCCATCCTTGCCGTCGTCGGTGGGCTTCGCAAGGGGCGCTCCGCTGCATGGGGCGCCATCACTGGCTTCCTGTTGATGCCGGGCTCGTTCGTCTTCTGGCTCTGGGCCAGCTTCGCCGCATGGTGAGGGCATGAGCACGCCCACCGTCCACGTTGCTCGTCCCGGTGAGCCGGCCCCTGAGGCCTACTACGCCACCCGCTACGCGGTGCTGCGCGAACCCCTCGGCCGCCCTCGCGGTTCGGAACGGCTGCCCGATGATGCAACCGCCCTCCACGTTTGGATTGAGGTGGAGGGGGTCGTCGTCGCCGTGGCCCGCGGGCACCTCATCACAGGCGACGGGGCCGCAGCCGATCATGCTGGACCAGAGGCAGCTCAGATTCCCGCCTTTACGCCGCTGGCCAAAGACGACGCTTCGTTGCGCCCTGCCGTGCAGGTCCGGCAAATGGGGGTCATTGAAGCATGGCGTGGCCAGGGCTTGGGTGCATTGGCGCTCGAGCACCTCGTTCACGCATGCGTTCAGACCTGGAATGCTCGAACGGGCTGGCTTCAGGCCAGGGAAGGTGCAATTGAGTTCTATGCCCGAGAAGGGTGGGTTGCGTTCGACCCCCCATATTCCATCGTCGGGGTTGGCCCACACCGTTCGATGTGGCGAAGGTTGGACGAATTGTTCGATTGAAGGTCACGTGGGCGAGCCAAACTGTGCGTCATTTATGTGGAGTCGCCGGTTTTCGTGTTCGATTCATGATGATGCCCCCCGTTCACGATGCGCAATTGAGTGCGCCTTCCCCAAAGCATAAACAAGGTCCGAGACGAGAACAAGATGAGAACATGTCACCCGACGAGTTGCGTCTTCTTCGGAAAGACCGAGAAACAAGGCGGAGCGAACTGCTGGATGCCATCCACGCCATCGCACGCCGGTCCCCCGAGGTCTTTGAGGCCGAAGCCGAGGATTTGATCCGCAGATCGGTGTGGCAGCACACGGGATCCGACCCGACCTTCTCCGGCAGGTTAGACCGCTGGCTGAAGTCGGAATATCGGTTCGAAACCTTCGCTTCCATCCTCCCCCACGACGTTCGGTTGGAACGGCGGGAAGTCGCGCCGCCGAGCACGGAGCACCTCGACGAGCGACACCGTCGCGTGTACGATGCCTTGGTGGAGAAATTCGACGGCACCGCCGAACAGCCCCGCAACCACCACCGGTGGGACGCGGCCACCCGCGACCAATTCATCATCCTCGGCATGATCGCCCTTGGCGGAAAGACAGGAGAAAAGCAAGCTCGTTTGGTTCACTACCTGGGGCTTGGCGCGCCGGGCGGGGACCACCTCCGTGGTTCGAACACGGTTCGCGCTGCGAAGATCGCCCTCACCCGACACGTCAGGTCGAGGATACCTGGCTTTGCAGATTTGTTTGCCAAAGCCACCGGAAACGGCGACCGCCGGCAGCACCGCTTCATGGATCTCGACGTTGCCACCACCGTGGCCCAGTACGTCCGCAGCCACCCAGCATCGATGTTGCTTCCCGAGCCCCCGATTTCTGCAAACCTCGCCTGAACGTGACGCCGCGCCCTTCAAATAGGGTCAAGCCAGTCCAATCTGTAGAGGGAACGTTGGGTTCCCTATGATTGACCCCGTGAACAGCGATGAATGAGGAGTACGAAAGCGGCACACTGCGAGACATGAACGGCATGACGAACACCGGTCAGGTGTTCGCAGAAGAGCGCACGCTCCATGCCGGTCCTCGCGCCGTCCACTCCACATCGCTGACCTCCCGTCCAACACCTGTGCAAACCACTGGCGTTCGTGCGGACAGAGGGAACAGCGGGTTCCCTGTGTAAAACACAACAAAACAACAAGGAGTGTACAAACATGAAGAATACGAAGAACAACAGCAAGCAGCTCGTGAGCGTCCTGATTGCGCTCTTCCTTGCCCTCAGCACCGCTACGGCGGTTGCGGGCGAGGGGTCTGACCCACTCGACGGCACCGACGGTGGCGCCGACTGGGACGGCGATGGTTTGACCAACGCCGAAGAGCAATCTCAGGGCACGAACATGAACAATGCCGACAGCGACGGTGACGGCTTGCCCGACGGTTGGGAAGTGGCCAATGGCCTCAACCCGACTTCGGGCGGTGACGCCAACGCTGACCCGGATGGCGACGGTCTGTCGAACGCCGCGGAGTACGCGAAGGGTACCAACCCGAACAACTCCGACACCGACGGTGACGGCAAGGCGGACAACGTCGACCAGTTCCCGACCGACCCCAACGACGGCGAGTACTCTGATTCGGACGGCGACGGTATCCCCGACGCCTACGATCCTGACTTCCAGGAGTCCGAAGCAGGTTCCGGCGACGGCGGCACCGAAGGCGGTGGCGAGTCCGAAGACCAAGGTCAAGGACAAGGCCAGGGCCAAGGACAAGGTCAGGGCCAAGGTCAAGGA
>DUHJ01000075.1 GCA_013330925.1 Candidatus Poseidoniaceae archaeon
TTCTTCCGGTGGGGAAGCAACGGGTTCGGGCTCGGGCTCCGGCTTTTGGGCCGGTGTTGCGCTGCGGACCGCTCGGCGGCGACGAACCTTGGGTTGTGAAGTCTCGAGTTCGGCTTCACGTTGTGGGGGAGCAGCGCTCCGTTGAGGTGGCCCTCCTCCGCCCATGGGTGTCACGCCACCGCTTCGGCGTTCCCTGGTCTGTACGGGTGGTTCCCAAGATGCCTCAGGCGACGTGGAGCTCGAGGTCGCAGCGGCGTTCTGAGACACCATGCTGCTGGCTTCTTCGGTGACGACCACGCTCGACCCGCCGCTTGAAGCGCGCTCGGGTTTCGACGATGCAGGTGAACCTGAGGTCGAAAGGGCAGCATCGAGGTCGAAACCACCGATTCCTGAGTTCTCTTTCTTCGCCTTCTTTTCCTTCTTGGTTCCCGGAGCCTCCCTGCGGGTGGGGGTCGGTTCCTTTCGCTTCGGGGCCTTCCGGGCCGTTTCGGCCTTCGCCATGTTTTCCTTTCCAAGCAAGATCTTGGCTTGCGAGGCAGCGACGCCCTTCACCCTCGCCGACGAGACGAAGAAGAGTCCGAAACCGCCACCGACGGCCACCACCAGGAAGTACACGAGGTAGCCGCCGCGACCGAGCAGGGGCACGTCGCCCATGACCCATTCGTCGTCAGCATCTCCTTCCATCGTGACCGAGGCGCCGGGGAGCGTGATGCTGTGGACGAGCACGAAGTGGGTCCCCTTGTTGGAATCGTCCACGTCGAGGGTGCAGGGTTGGTTGCGGGCCGAATCGGCTCCAGACGTGCCACCGACGCTCAGGCTTTTGCCGTCAACGCTGTCCACGAGGTACCCCTCGATGCGGATCGGCTGATGCACTTCGTTCACCGCCCCAAATCCGTAGGCCACATGTTCCGATGCGGGAATGAGGCCAAGCACGAACCACGGTTCGTTGCTGTCGCGGTCCACGTCCTCGACGTTGACGGTTCGTTGAGAGGTGCTTTGCCCTGAGCCTGTTTCAGGATACAGGGGTTCGTTCCAATTCTTGACGGGGACGCGCGCCCCTTGTCCGTTGGGCACATTTTCCGCGCTTTCGTAGGACATGGCTTCGAGGATGACCGCGGCGGTGACCCCGTTTGAGAGCCCCTTGATGTCCTCGCTGTGGCTCGCATAGAGGGTCGAAGCCGCGAGATGTCCTTCGATGGTGATGAGGCGGGTTTGGTTGGATGCCACGCCGATCGAACCCTCGCTGTCGCATCCGGAAAGGATGACCTCGGGCACGGTGACTTGGGCCGTGTTCAAATCGCTGATGACGGTCATGTTCATGCCGTCCCCTTTGACGTTCACGCCACCTTCGCCCCACCCTGCTGAAGTGGGGGCAAGGCAGCCGGCAAGGCTGAGCGAAAGCATCAGCAACGCACCAAGCAGGGCCCTTCGCATGGCCGTGAGAGCGTGTCGTGGTTTGAGAAGGTTCCCCGCCTTTTTCGCAGGTTCAGGCGCGTGGAGAGGGATTCGAACCCCCGAGTCGTTCGACACCGGATTTCAAATCCGGCGCACTACCAGGCTATGCGATCCACGCTTGATTCAACGGGGAGGCCTCCCCCCTATGAACGGCGCCGCTCGAGGAGCAGGGCGGCACCCAGCATGGCGACGATGCTCAAGGCCATTCCTGGGCTTGGACTGGCCGGTTCAGGGCGTTCGATGATGCCCTCGTCCTGCGCCAATTCAACGAGGTCTTCGGTGAAGGTTTCCGGCACCCAACCGTCGCCGGACCACATGACGCGCGGCCGCCGCCGATCGTCGAGGATGAACGTGACCGTGTTGTGCCCAACGGACACGCTGCCGTCGTCGCTGAGGCAACTGAGCCGGTCGTCCTCTCCCCAACTGTAGCCGTCGTCACACATGCAATGCGCGGCTGAACCGCTGCCCATGATCCATCCCTTCCCGTTGCATTCGGTTGGGCTTGCTTGATCGCGCGCATCACCGTCCATCGAACCGGGGGTGGGGAGGTCGCTGAGGTTCATCGACGAGGGTGACCACGCCAGATGCATCGTGTCGTTGAGGTCGTCCATGCCGAGCATGGCTTCTTCCCAAAGCGAGCCGTTCCAGACCGCCAAGCGCCAGTACCAGGACCAATCTGCAGGAGCGGAGGTGCCGTTGATGCTGGTGAGGAAGTGCCCCCATTGCGGGTCCATCGTCACGTCAAGGTCCATGCCTGCGGTGTTGAGGGCTCCGAGGGTCATCAGATGGGCCGACGTCGAGGCCTGGACGTGGCCGGTGACGGTTCCGTTCGGGAACAAGAGATGCATGGACGAACGACCGGTCGGTGCGGGCAAGCCGCTCATGTTTCCGTTGGAGGCCGTCCAAGCCAAGTGCGGATGCGTGAGGCCGTTGACGTCGTCCACACCGACCGGACTGTTCTGCCATGCGGCCGCGCTCGCATTCCATTGTTGGAGCGTCCACGACCATGCGCCGTCCTCGGGTGCGGCCACGCCTTCAACGGCGTTGACCACGTGGCCGTTCGCACCCACGCTGGCGGTGATGTTCCACCCAGCAGCGTCCGCGTGTTCGACGGTGAGGTTCCATCCCGTCGGTTGGACCAGGTGGGTGTTGGCCTCTCCGTCGGCGGTGACCACGGTCACCGTTGCGGCTTCGATGGCGTAGTCCGGTTGACCTCCATGGGCCTCGATGACCTCGGATTCCACGCCGACTCCAAAGCGGGCCCAGACGTCTTCGAGCGTCGCGGCGTCGCCGGTCAGGTGAGGCCAGTCGACGCCGTGGTACTCCGTGAAGGTCAGCAAACGCTCGGGCGTGTCCCGGACCGGGTCGACCGTGATCGACACAAAGCCAACGTCATCGGCCAGCTCCTCGCTCAGTCCTGCTTGAACGGCCTTGAGGGTGTGGGTGATGACCGGACAGACGTCAGGACAGTGGGTGAAGATGAACGTCACCACAAGGAGGTCCTCGTTGAGTTCGTCCAAGCTGACGTTTGCTCCATGTTGGTCGGTCAGCGAGACGTCGCCCACGGTGCCTCGGGACAATACCAGCCCGTTGTAGGCCGCGGCTTGCGCGGGCAGGAGCAACGTGGCAACCAGCAGCACGGTCAGGAAAGCACGGCGCAAGGCGAACCCTCAGGGGTTGCTTGTCGCGTAGGTTCCTGAAAAGGGTGTGCACCACTCCGGCAAGCCGGTGATGCCGCTCGGGTTCGAGAGCCCGATGCCCCAGAGCATCAGGATGACGAAGATGAACGGGAACACGAAGCTCCAGAGGTACGGACGTGGGTCGCCGGCCAGGTGCATGAAGAAGGCCGCAATGCCGTAGCCCTTGATGACGCCAACGCCGACAAGGATGGCCCAGACCACGTACTTCTGTTCCTCGGGAACGAGGAACACTGCGGCCACTTCAGCCAGCGTGAAGACCATCAGGATCCAGAAGTTCAGGGCGTAAATGTCCATGGGGATTGGACTCTTCTCGACCCATTGCTCGATTTTGGATGCGTGTTCTCCCATGTCCTCACCTCAATACAGATAGAAGGCGGGGAAGATGACCACCCACGCCAGGTCGACAAAGTGCCAGTACAGACCGAAGTACTCGATGCCCTGACCGTTTTCTTCGTCAAAGCCAACGGTGTCGGCCTTGAAGATGAGGTAGAGCATCACCAAGAGCCCAACGAAGACGTGAAGTCCGTGGGCGCCGGTGGCGATGTAGAAGATGGAACCCTGCTGGGTGGCGAGGGTGAAGCCTTCTGCGATGAGGTGGCTCCACTCGATGAGCTTCAGCACGATGAAGAGGGAACCAAGGGCCAAGGTGGCGATGAGGTAGTTGCGCACCGCGGCCTTGCGGGTGGGCATCAACTTCGCCATGAGCGGGTTGCTGGAGACTTCCCAGTTCGTGTTCTTCGCGGCCTTGAGGGCGAGCACGATGGTGTAGGACGAGATGATGAGGGCGAAGGTGTTGATGGCACCGGGAGCAAGCGTGGCCAAATCGCCACGAATCAGGTCCGAGGCGGTGACGACACTGCCTTCCTCAACGCCTGCACAGGCTTCGACGCCGGACTTGATCGCCCAGTCGGTGCACCATCCGGTACGCATCCGGAGGTACGAGGAAAAGAAGGAAGCGAAGACCATCACCTCGGACATCAGGAAAATCCAGATGCCCACCTTACGGATGTGCTGCCCTCGGAAGGGCACCATGTCGTCGGTGGCGGTGGCGATTTGCTCGCCATGCCCGTCGAAGGGGAGGTCCTCTTGCCACCAGTTGGCGATGCCGAGCACCACGAACACCAGGCCGGTGGTGGACATGGCCATGTCCATGAGTTCGAACTCCAAACCGTACAGCATCCCTTCGGCGCCGTTGGCAAAGCGTGGGAATCCAATCATGAACAGCATCACGCCAAAGGCAAGGACGATCGGTGAGGACGAGCCGTGATGGCCATGGTCGTCATGATCACCGTGGTCCGCGTCGGGCTTCAGGGAATTGACAAAGCCACCAAATCCGATGAAGGCTGAATACACGATCATCATCACCAGAACGGTGTTTCCTGCCACCGCGAAGGTGAGGTAATTCAGATGGGTGCTGACGTATTCGTCGTGCAGCGATTCCTTGAGGGCCTTGGCATCGGTGGTGTCACCGCCATCGGCCTTGATGGACTCGTAGTCGGCTTTGGCCGCGTAATAGGCGTCCTTTGCGTCGTGGTATTCGCCGTTGAGGCCAGCGTCTTCGCTGGTTCCTGCGATGCCCACTGCAAGGACACCGTACGCGACCACACCGATGGTGAGGAACAGACCGGCCATCAGCAAGGAACGCATCCAGACGGAGTTTTCGACGTGTGCGTGACCGCCGCTCATTGGCTCACCTCCGTGTTCGAGCCTTCCCAGAGGCGCTTTCCAACGCTCTTCTTCTCTCCGTGCTCGTGACCTTCGTTGGCGTCAAGCTGGGTGGGGATGTCGTGGAAGGAAGGGGTGGGCGGTGGCGAGGACGTGGTCCACTCGAGCGACCATCCGCCCCATGGGTCCTTGCCGACCTTCTCGCCTCGGCGGGCGGAGTAGATGATGTTCCAAACGAGGATCAACTGGCTCAGGCCGAAGATGAAGGCAAAGGTGGACACGGCCAGGTTGTAGGACGCAAACCCGGTCTCCTCGAGGTAGGAGTGGGTGCGGCGAGGCATGCCCATCATCCCGAGCGCGTGCATGGGCCAGAAGGCCGCGTTGTAGGATGCGAAGCCGATGAGGAAGTGGTAGAGGCCGAGGCGTTCGTCCATCTTTCGTCCCGTGACCTTGGGGAACCAATAGTACACGCCAGCAAAGAGCGCGAAGACGGTGCCGCCGATGAACACGTAGTGGAAGTGAGCGACCACGAAGTAGGTGTCGTGGAAGTGGATGTCAAGTCCTGACACGGGGAAGAACATCCCGGAAATGCCACCCAAGGTGAAGGTGATCAAGAAGCCGAGGGCCCAGAGCGTGTGCGTGCGCATCACCAAGCTTCCTTGGTACAGCGTCATCAGCCAGTTGAAGATTTTCGCACCGGTTGGAATCGCCACAAGCATGGTGGTGATCATGAAGGCAGCACGCCATGCGGGCGACATGCCCGAGGTCAGCATGTGGTGGCCCCAAACGACGAAACCGACCACGCCGATGCCCGCCATCGCGATGACCATCGACTTGTAGCCGAAGACCGAGCGACGTGCGCTGGTGGCCAGCACTTCGGACACGATGCCGAAGGCTGGGACGATGACGACGTAGACTTCGGGGTGTCCGAAGAACCAGAACAGGTGCTGGAACAGCAACGGATCACCACCTCCCGTGAAGAAGGTCGAACCTATCGTGTGGTCAAACAGTAGGAATGCTACACCAATAATCAATGCAGGTAGGGACATGAAGAGCATAAACACACTGACGAATGCCGACCATGTGAACAGTGGCATCTTCATCCATGTAATTCCAGGAGCACGCATGGTGAACACAGTGGTGATGAAGTTGACACCACCAAGTGTTGACGATGCACCCAACATCATCATGCCCGCAATGAACGAGGTTGTTCCAGCATTTGCACCGTAGTCTCCAGCATTGTTCAATGAAGAGTATGGCGGATACATAACCCAGGTAATGTCAGCACCTTCACCAGACCAAATACCTGCAAAGATAAGCGGTGCTGAGAAAACAAGGAGCCACAGACCCATAGCGTTGATTCGAGGGAATGCAAGGTCTTTCGCTCCGATTTGGAGCGGTAGGACGTAGTTGAGGAATCCAGCAATCATTGGCATGGCGCCAAGGAAAATCATTGTTGTTCCGTGTAAGGTGAAGAACGAGTTGTATTCCTGCTGCGAAAGGAAATCGTTCTCAGGAAGAGCGAGTTGTATACGGAACAGGAGTGCGAGTACACCACCAACAAGGAAGAAGAAGAACCCGAACAAGAAGTAAAGGATCCCGACTTCTTTGTGATCGGTTGTGGTCAACCAAGGCTTGAGGTAGCTCCAGAAACTTCCAACAGTAAAGGTATCAGGACTACGTCGGTAGAAGACCCACATTGTTCCAAGAAGAATAATAGAAAGGGACAATCCAATTGCTGTGAGCAAGATGACCAAAGGAGGTGCACTTGGCCCCTTCGCCTCAGCATTGATTCCTGGGACGACGACATTCTGAATACTCCAATAATCGCCTGCAGTACCATCGCCAGCGCCGGTTGCGCCACCGCTCACAGCACCACCGCTGACTGCGTTTCCAACAATGGTCATCTCAACGGTTGCAGCATCGCTAGCAGGGGCTACAAATTCGAAATCCCATGTTCGGAACTTGTTGCTTTTCTCGGTGTGTGTGAGTCCGCCATCAACCTCTTGGCTGTATGCAGGGTCAATTGTCGTAACACTGCCGCCGCCTTCAACGACGATACGGAATCCGCCTCTGACCCCGCTCCACCCTTCTGCTGGATCACCGTTGCCATAGAGCGGCATGTCATCGTTGACGAGCGTAACGCTGAACGCATAAGATTCGCTTGCGTTGAAGGTTTCAGGGAGTCCTTCGACGAGGATGGTGGTTGAACCATCATCGCCACCCGCGTGACATGAACAACCAGCGTTTCCAGCAGCACCAATTCCACCTGGAAGAGCACTGAATTGTGGTACGAGCATGAGGGCTATGAGGAGCAGGCTCAGCATTCCAACGATTCGTCGACGCATCACATTTCACCTCCATCGTAGTTGTTTGACGAGTCAGATTCGCTCTTCTTAACGCCGGTGTCGGCGTCACATGTTTTGTCGACTCGGGCAACAACCTTGACTTCGCCAGTCATGACCGAGTGTTGCAATCCACAATATTCTGCACAGCGTATTGGGAAGGTACCAGAGTCATCCGGCATGAAGTAGAGGGTTGTGCCAGCCTCGAGACCGGGGACGAAGTCTTCTTTCATTCCCCATTCAGGCACCCAGAAAGCGTGTTGAACGCCAACGTTCCGGTCGTCACCTTCGATTCCCTTGGAGTTCATGGTCGCATCAACGAGTTCGTCACAAGGGACAATCATTGGTTGGGACGGAGTGAGGAGTTTGTGGCCGACAGGAAGATGCTCCCATGTGTGAAGAAGAACTCCTTCCGCATCATAGACCTTGACGTATTGGTGCTTTCTATTCAAAATGTCCCAGGGAAATGCCTTGCCGACCATACTGGAGCCGTTGTTGATTTCGTATTCTGCAGTGGTGGTATTTCCGGATTCTTCATCCGTATACTTTACTTCAACAACTGCTGCGTTTGCATTCCCAGAAGCATCCACATGCAAAGGACCGGTCTGAGGCCATTGAACATCGATCCCCGTGTCTGTGTCTTCCCATGTCAGGTCCTCTGTGTATTCGAATTCGAAATACCATTGGTAGGCATTAATTTGAATCTCAAAGGAGTCGTCGGTGTCTGGGTTCCACACAGCAGTGTTGGATCCAAGCGCAAGCACAGTGAGCCAAACGACAAGAATAGTTGGGAGGATGTAAAACATAGCTTCCAGTTTTGTATTGTGCCGATCGACCGGGAAAGCCCCCACTTCAATGTGATCAATTTCTGTTGTGTCCGGTTCAACACCATCTCGATAGCGCAGCATGGCTGTAAACAGCCAACCGAATGTGAAAATTGCTACAAGAATCGACCAGAACATGTATTTGTCGTAAAGGACGTAGAAAACGGTATCTTCCGCTGGCATGGCTGCACCCTGTTCAAAGGGGCGAGAAGGCCTACTTTAAGCGTTGGCGTAAAGCAAGCACTGAAGTGAAATTCTTTGGGTCAGTTTTCTTTCATATTAATGTATGTTCTTCGGCAATTTCACACAAGTTGAAGAACAGTTTGAACTATCATTACGACGAGGTAATGCCATGGACCCGACCAATGCTATCGAACGATTCGAGGTTGCTGGCAAGGCATTGGGTGAAGCACGACATCGAAATCGAGAGGAAGGATTCGCCATTATTGTCGAAGGGCCCAGAGACAAAGTCGCTCTTCAGCGCCTTGGTTTTGAAGGGCCAATCGAGGTTGTCAATCGAGGCTGGGGGATGGATCGGCTTGTGGCATATTTGTACGAAACCTATGGGACGCGAACCAAAGATCGTCGATCAACCATGACCTTACTGATGGACTGGGACCGAACCGGAGGAAAGTTGCAGGCCAACCTTCGCAGGCGACTCGAATCGTTCGATGTTCTCATCGACGAAGACTTGCGAAAGGTGTTGATGAAGGCACTCAAACCAGAAACACGTGTTGTCGAAAGTCTTGGAGGATTGTCTGGAGCACTTGCACCGTACATGAGCATGACCTCAATACTTCGACACGATGATTCCAAACCAACGGGTGGGAATTAAAAGAGTCCTGAACCTTGTACAACAATATGGGACTTCTGCGAAACTACCGTTGGCTGAAGGCTCGCGACGTCAAAGCCTATCCCAAGCCGGACTTTGCAAAGAAAGCAGCAACAGATGCCGAGATTTCAGTATGCGAAGCGTTGCGAAACATCGAGGGTGTCGTTGATGTCTACCATTCTGCACGAATCGATCAGATCATCAGTGGCAAGAGCCGCCGGGAAGCCGACATCATTGTATTGATGCACAATAGAATCGTGTTCATCGAAGTCAAGAATTACAAAGGAGACATCACCATGGAAGAGAACGTGTTGTTACAAAATGGACAATCACGGGGATGGACTTTTGCAAAACTTGAGGAAGCTGTAGGCCGCTTCCACGAAATTAGTCGACACGTCGGCATACGCATTCAACAAGACGTGATCGAAACGGTACTCGCCTGTGTCGGGTTTGCGAACGTTGATGCGAGTGTGAAACCCAGAGCACTCACGGGTTCATTTGTTGCTGAATCAACGGATCAACTCCTCTCGATCTTATCGGTGACTGAAGATCATCACGTAGACTTCGATGAGGAGACGCTCAAGGCGTTGAAAACGCTGCTTTCGATGTTTGGAACGTGGGATGCAATGCAGTTCCCAAACGAAGCACAGCATGAAGGAGATCTCATCCAACCACGTGACAAGATACGCGAATGGCGCATCACCTACCAAGCTCTGCGCGTACGAAACGAAAGGACATGGTGGGGCACATTTTTCCGTGGGCCAAAGTTTGTTGGGGATTTAATCCCACGACTTGGCGACAACATCGTAACGGTTGATCTCGACTACATGGAATCAGCAGTTCTTCACAATCCGCACGAACGCATCGATGAGGAATATACCTTCGAAGATGTAGCATCATTGGTATTTGGTTACAAGGAAGTTCCAGATTGGAACAAGGTCAAACTCATGGAACCAAAAGTCGCTGAGACGAAACGCGAGAAGGTGGTTCCAACACCACAGGAAGGCGACGTCATTCCACAAGCACGAGTTCTTCGCCATCTTACAGAAGGGGCCCATCAAGGCATTGTATTCCGTTTGGATGAGAAGAACGAGGGCGTTCTGTGGCGAGATCAAATGTCGATCATGGAATGGGACAACAAGGACATGCTAATGGCTGTCAATTCAGCACATGATGTCGAAGTGACATCGTCGACCTACAATAAAACACGAAAGAGTTGGCGCATCAAAGTCAAAACGATATGATTGCATCATTCTGAAGGCGGTACCACACGACCATCTTCTTTCACCGTATTGAGTACAACTTGAGTGAACGAGCGTTGCACACCCTTGAGCGTAAAGACCGTCTTGGTGAGGTCGTCCAAATCCTTTCGTCCACGCACACGAGCGAGGACCATTGAATCATAGTCACCAGTAACATCGTATACACCGAACACACGAGGGTCGGCAGCGATTTGTTGTTGCACATCGATCATCGAACCTTTCTGAATCCGTAATCCGGTGATGACGGTCATGGTCCATCCCATGCTTTCAGCATCGAGAATAACAGTGTATCCTTTGATGACACCCATCTCTTCGAGACGGCGGAGGCGATTCGTAATCGTCCCTTGTGCGACACCAACACGTTTGGCAAGGCCTCGCTGACTGATTCGCGCATCTTCAAGAAGGGCTGCGAGAAGTTCGCGGTCGGTCGCATCAAGGTCCATGTATGGACGTTAGGCCTGCTCATCTTCAACGCTTCGTTCAGGTTTACTGCGCAGTGGAAGACGAATGTTTTGTGTCCAACCGCCCAAGGTCTCCACTTCCATCTTCAATTTCAGAACGAGAATTTCATCCCGCCATTTCTTGAAACGCACATCGAAACTGAGCGAGTTGCCCGCTTCTACCGTACTGCGTTTTACGCCACCACGCATCGACCACGGTTCGATTGCCTCGCATCCTTGGATCGAGACATCTTGTCGTTTCGCATCAACCTCAATCAGGATTGCAGGGTCTTTGCCAGTTTTCCAGCGAGCGCGAATCTCAGGCAATCCGTGTTCTTGATTGAATGAACCTCGCACGACTGAGAATAAGATAACGAGGGCTACTGCAATGAAAACCAGAGGTGGAAGATAATCGAGATAGGCAACATCCTCGCTGGAAGTTGGAACTGACGTTTCGTACAATGCGATTACGCCGGGAGGTTCAACCGAGTCCGATTCAGCACCGAGAACCACGATGAGGACCTTCCATCCGTACTGTTCATCAGCGAGTTCAACACCTGCTGCTGACAAGTGAGTGTAAGGGATGGTTACATCGACCTGAGTGGTGTTTCCTCCTGAACGGTAGAAACCGACTTCGGAGGTTAAATCCCGAACAAGATAGGATAATTCTCTACCGTGATTGTCCTCGCTGTTTTCTTCAACAAACAGGAACTGCATGATGACATCGTTGCGAAGGTCAACAAGAGGTTCAACGGTCAGGTTTGCAGCCAAATACGACTCATCTTTGATTTCGGATTGAATGGAGAATGTTCCCTTCACATCGACAAGATGCTGTCGTACTTCCGTCCCGTTCCCGTTGATGATGGAGCGACTCTCGTCAAATTCAACACCCATGTTGTCAGCCCTTAGATTGGCATCGTCATCGGGCCATGACGAACCTGTTTGATCGCTGTACCTCCACCATCGAACAACAACATCATCGTCGTCAGTTTCGATACAATTCTTGCATTCAAGGGATGAACTTGTGAAGTGTTCAACATACCTTCGATCAACATCCACGGCTTCATCGATGCTCCACTCGATGTGAACGCTTACCGCAGCCGAAGCAAGAGGGACAAGTGCGAGCAGAACAACAACGGCCAAAGCCCTCATTCTTCTTCCTCCAAACCAAGCCGTATGGAAAGCAATCGCCGCTCAGCTTTGTCGAGCATCAGCGTAATTCGTGTTCCACACCAGGCATTAATGACGAGCGAACCGGTCTCATGATGGCATCGAAGCAGGAGTGCACCTTGGGGGATTTCCCTATCACCAGCGACAACATGAGGTTCCAATGCTTCATCCTTGAGCAATCGAAGCAACACTTCGGTTTCAATGACTATCAATTCGCTGGAGAGTTTGTTGAACAGGAGAGGTATCGATTCTTGACGCGCCCGCCAATTTCCGTGTTTTGAGATGAAGGCGGGCAAGCCAACGTGGAGTACTTGCAACGGATGGAAGGTTCCACCGGGCCATCGATCGCCGCGCTTGTTGGGTGTTTCTTGTGCCCAGATCCGGTCGTGGACAAGGCGCGGAGCAATTGCCATTCGCTTCCCACGTTTCCACCACGAGAAGTCAGATTCTTTCAGTTGACATTGTTCGATAACGATTGCAGCCTCGTCTTCGCTTGCCCCATGAATGGTGTGACGATTTGCGCCAGGTTTGTCAAGAAGCCTTGATTCCCATCCAGAATTCTCTCTACGCTTTGCCAACTTATCGATGAAGGTCTTTGCTACACCTTCAGGCGTGGCTTCTTCCCGATGACGAAGGAGGGCAACAAAGAACCCTCCCGTATTATTGTCCTGAGGATAGAGGCGACGGGTTTTGGGAAGAACTTCGAGGAGTGCTTGTTCTTCTGGAGGGAGGTAACGAGCATCAAAGAATGGGACATCTTCCGGATTCTCAGGAATGCTTCCGGTTTCATCGAGTGGACTCCATGAGGTCAAACCTTGATGCCAAACCAATCCTTCAACATTGGATTCATCGATGTCAACGACTTCCATCCACG
>DUHJ01000171.1 GCA_013330925.1 Candidatus Poseidoniaceae archaeon
CAATTGGCGACCCATCACGGCGACCTTGTCGTTGATGTCCTCAGGCGACATCATGTCCCCACCGCCCCGGCCACGCATGGGCTTCCGTTCTGGGAATGGCCTTTCAACGCTCGTGTTCAACCCTTCAGATTCAACCAATGCTTGATGAGGGTTCAGCACAACCAAACGCCATGTCCGGTCGCGCTCGACACGCTCTTCTCTTCAGCGCGCTGATGGTCATCCAAGTCATGGCCCCGCTCGCCGTGGCCGTTCCTCAGATTGGCCCCGAGCGCGTGCTCGAGACCGACCTTGACCGCACCTTGCTCGACGTTTTCAACGCTGGGCCGAGCGGTGACCTTGCCGAGGGCTGGTTCCTCCCGACCGAAGCGGGTCGCGTTGAACTTGCGCACCGTACCTCCGCCCTCGTGGCTCCTGCGGACTGGTCCGCATGGACCGACGAAACCGGCCCGCTCCAGGGGTGGTATGTGCTCGGAACGACGTGGCCTGTGCCGACGTCGTGGGAAGGAGAACTTCACGAGGCAGGAGTACATTGCGGCTCTTTCTTGCCCCCTGCTGCGTTCCATTGTGAAGTGAACGGCATGCTACCGGAAGACCTCGAAGCCTTGGGCGTCGTTGGCATGCAACGCTTCGCACCGTCCGATCGCGTGCGAGAGGGCTTGCTTCAGGACCTTGCCAAGAACGACGGCCCTGTGCTGGCCAGCGCCATGCTTGCCGGCGAAGACCTGCCCGAAACCATGCCCCGCGGTGTTGAGGTGATGAGCCACAGTGGACGCTTCGTTGACTTCCTGCTCACCGCAGAAGGCTTGGCGACGTTGCTCCATGAACCCACGCTTGAGTGGGTTGAGCCACGGCCCTGGTTTGTCAATTTCAACGATGAAGCACGCCACATCATGAACGTCACCGGCGTCTCATCCACCACCAACATGGGAGCAACCTCGACGGGTTGGACCGGACTTGACGGCACAGGTGTGATCGTGACCGTCGCAGACACTGGTTTGGACAACGGCGTCAACAATTCCAACATGCACCCTGATTTTGCCGACCACATCGTCGATGTGGTGTCCTTTGGCGTCCCCTCCGGCACGTGCTCGTACTACAGCCTCTCGACCTGCAACGACGGTGCGGCAAACGAGTGGTCAGGTCACGGAACGCACGTTGCGGGCTCGGTGCTTGGCGACGGCACCCACAGCAACGGCGCCATCCGTGGCTCAGCACCTGAAGCTCGACTCTACTTCCAAGCCATTGAGACGGAAGCGACCATCTCCGGCACCACGGACGGCTACCTTCTCGGCATTCCGAACAACCTCTACGATTTGTTTGAGCCCGCTTACGACAACGGTTCTCGCGTCCACACCAACTCTTGGGGCTCAGCGAACAACGGTCAGTACACCACGTCGTCCGCGCAAGCCGACGCCAGTGCTCACATCCTTTGGGACATGGCCATTTTGTTCGCTGCCGGAAACGAGGGCACGGACGGCAACAGCGACGGCGAAGTTGATTTGGACAGCATGTCCTCGCCGGGCACCTCAAAGAACGTCATCACGGTCGGTGCAACGGAGAACGACCGTTCCTCGGTCACCGCCACGTGGGGTGGTTGGTGGCCTACGGACTACCCAACCAACCCGATCAACAGCGACCGCCAGGCGGACAACATCGAAGGCATGGCGGCCTTTTCCAGCCGAGGCCCCACCGACGACTCACGCCTGAAACCGGACGTGTCTGCACCTGGCGCGTGGATCCTCAGCACAAAATCCCGTGACACCACCGCCGTGGGTTGGGGTGCGTACAACACCTCGTACACCTACATGGGTGGTACAAGCATGGCCACACCCCTCACGGCCGGTGCCACGGCTTTGCTCATTCAGCACCTCGACGACAACCTCGGCCACAGCGAACCCTCCTCCGCCTTGGTGAAAGCCATCCTTGCCGCATCCTCCACCGACATGGAAGGACAGTACAGTTCCTCAACCAACGGAGCCGGGGAAACGGCGCCAAACGACCACGAAGGTTGGGGTCGTGTGGACATGTGGACGGCCGTGAACGCGTCCTTCGTCGACAACGAAAGCGTGAGCACGAACGATGAACGCGGATGGAGTTTCAACGTCCCGAGCGGCGCCGACGATTTCCGAGTCATGCTGGCGTGGACCGATCCTGCCTCGACGCCTGCCGCTTCCACGCACCTGGTGAACGACCTGGACTTGGCCGTAAAAGACCCAAGCGGGACCTGGACGAATTTGTCAAACAACGTCGACAACCTCCGGGGATTGTCGTTCACCTCCCCCGCCCAAGGCACGTGGGAAGTCCACGTGATCGGCACGAGCGTGCCCCAAGGTGGGCTCCAGATGTTCGCCATGACCTTGAGCGAAGATTGGGCGCTGACCAACCTGACCGTTGACGCGGACTTGGACGGCGTCGAAGACGACGACGACGATTGCCCGAACACCTTCGGCGGGTCCACCGTCGACCGCTTGGGTTGCCCGGACACGGACAACGACGGGTATTCCAACCAAGACGTGAACTGGTCGATCGCCGAAGGTGCGGACGCCTTCCCGGCCGACCCCACGCAGTGGGCCGACACCGACTACGACGGCTACGGCGATAACGCCGTCGGATTCCAACCCGACAGTTGCACCTTGGTAGCAGGAAATTCTTCCCAAGACCGGTTCGGTTGCATCGACAGCGACGGCGACGGTTGGTCAGACCCTGGTGGAGGCTACACCGTCGAACAAGGCGGCGATGCATGTGACGCAATTCAAGGCGCTTCCTGGCGGGACCGGAACGGGTGTGCCGACGAGGACGGCGACGGCGCATCAGATCCGGACCCAACGGGCTCAGATGCCTCGAACGGCAGCGCGTGGGTCGTCGGTGACGGAGCGGACGCTTTCCTCGGGGACGCCACCCAGTGGTCCGACAGCGACGGTGACGGTTTCGGAGACAATCCTGCCCCAGCAACCGACCCAGACGGTTGCCCAAGCCAGTTCGGTGACTCGTCGGCGGACCGGCTCGGTTGCCCGGACACAGACGGCGACACCTATTCTGATCCAGACGCCGGATTTGGAACCGCTGAAGGCGCTGATGCTTTCCCAAACGACGGAACACAATGGGCCGATCAGGA
>DUHJ01000028.1 GCA_013330925.1 Candidatus Poseidoniaceae archaeon
AAGGCAAAAGCAGCCAAGAAAGACGACAAGAAGAGCGACGACGACGTTTTCGACTTCGAAGAAGACGACGACGACCTGTTCTGAACAGGCCTCAATCGAGCCTGTAGGTTTCGATTTCGAGGGTTCCGCTTAAGACGCCAACGGACCCCGTTCAACCGGTCACCATGGCACGTATCGCGGTCCTAGGACTTGGGAACTGGGGGACGGCCATCGCCCGAATCTGGCTGGAAGACGGTCATACCGTCAACGGCTGGACCATCGAAGAAGAGGTGTACGCCTCCATCATGAACCGCGATGTCAACGACAAGTACCTCCCTGAGCGCTCGCTCAAGGGCCTCGAGGTGACCATGCGCATCGAGGACGCCATCGACGACGCAGAAATCGTCGTGTTGGCCGTGCCCTCTGCTCACATCCTTGGGGTGTTCGAATCCTTGCTGCCTCACCTGCGTCCAGGACACGTCTTGTTGGACCTCGCAAAGGGCCTTGCACCCGGGAAACGCCTCATTTCCGAAGCCATCGAAGCGATGCTCGAAGCGCATGAGATGCGGAACGCGCTCGCCGTGCTCACCGGCCCGACCATCGCGCCCGAAGCCGCAGACGGCGTCATGACCACCGCGCTGGTCGCGAGCTCAGACTTGGCGGTCGCCACCCGCTTGGCACAAACCCTCAGCACACCGACCTTCGTGCTTCACCCAGCGGGAGATCCGGCGGGAGCGGAACTTTGGGGCGCGTTCAAGAACGTCGTCGCGTTGGCCTGCGGCCTCGTGGATGGACTCAAGCAAGTCGGGACCATCGGGGGCGACAACCTGAAGGCCGCGATTTTCTCGGCCGGCTTCAAGGAAGGTTGCCTCGTCTTGCCCCAACTGGGCGCACGTGCAGACGTGGCCTTTGGCCCCGCGGGCTTGGGCGACCTCTACGTGACGGCAACTTCGCCCCACGGAAGGAACCGCACGATGGGCGAAAAGTTGGGCAAAGGACGCTCCTTGGAGGAGGCCCTCAAGGAGATGCACATGGTGGCAGAAGGCGTCCGTGCCGCACGAATGTTCAAGCAACGTTCCGAAGACATGGGCATGGACCTCCCCTTCGTGGCCGCCATCAACGATCTGCTCGACGGAGCAATTTCCCCAGAGGAATGCTGCCGCCGCATGGTCAGCCTCTGAGGGCGAATCCCTCATGTGCCCCGGCCTTGTCCAGAGGACATGGCCGACCTGACCGAACTTGAGGAGCGCCTGCACGCGTGGCTCGTTGAGAGCGATTTCGAAACGGTGGCATGGAGCACCAAGAAAGCTGCCAAGGCGTTCAAGGTCGGGGAAGAAGCCATCCTCGAGGCCGTGGCCAACTTGACGCGGA
This sequence comes from Candidatus Poseidoniaceae archaeon, assembly GCA_013330925.1. Classification (GTDB taxonomy): domain Archaea; phylum Thermoplasmatota; class Poseidoniia; order Poseidoniales; family Poseidoniaceae; genus MGIIa-L3; species MGIIa-L3 sp11892u. The sequence goes on from DUHJ01000028.1 coordinate 1,351, forward strand.
AACTTCCCCAGCGCATCCAAGTGTCCTACAGCGACGGCGCCATGCACATCGCTGCTGAGTGATCATTTCTCGGCATCGCTGCTGGCCAGCAGGCCAGCCGGAACCAACACGGACCACCAAGACGCTCTTTTCTTTCGTGGCTCATCGGTGAACAACGAGCGGGCAAGGATCGAGATTTGGTCCAGCACCAACACGACGACAAAGATGATGATCAGGTATGCCATGACCTTGTCGTACTGCAAAAAGCGCAGATAGAGGTTGATGTAGTAGCCGATGCCACCTGCCCCGACGATGCCGATCACCGTGCCGTGCCTGACGTTGTACTCGAACATGAAAATGGCCTGAGAAATCAATCCGTTGGCGGCTTCAGGAAGCACGACGCCAAGGTTTCGCTCAAGCCACCCGTGGCCCATCGCTCGGGAAGCATCGAGCGGTTCCCGTTCCAGCCCTTCGATGGCTTCGTACTGGAGTTTGCCAAGGTACCCAACGGTGTACACCGTCATGGCAAGGATGCCAGCAAAGGGACCCAAACCGATGAGGATGACGAAGAAGATGGCCCACACGATGCTGGGCAAACTTCGGCAGGCTGCAAGGACGGCTCGAGAGAAAAAGGTCAACCATGTTGGGTTGAGGTTTCGAGCCGCGAACAAGGCCATTGGCAAGGAGAGCAAGCACCCCAACACGGTTGCAACAAAGGCAATCTTGAGCGTCTCAATCATGCCAAGCCATGCCGTGGAACAGGTGAATTCGAGGCCCGGTCCACGTTCGCATGCCGGATAGGCTTGAGGTTGCATGACGCTCCAATCGGGCGGCCACAAGGACTCGTTCACGAACACAAACAGGTTGGAGAACCCGTTGCTGAGCCTTCCCCAATCCTCAATCATGCCGTTTGCAACCAGCAAGGCGGCCCCGAGCAAGACAGCAAACACAAGCGGCCACCGCACCCGGAACCATACCTCGTGAAGCAGGGACGGAGGAAGCGGCTTGCTCATGCCTCCACCTCCAACAACCGACCGTCTTCGACGTGAAGGAGGCGGTCGGCCATCGACCGGGCACGTTCGATGTCATGCTCGACCATGAGCATGGACGATTGCTGTGATGTGACGTAATCCATGACCGCCGAACGGACGCTCTCCATCGTCGCCGGGTCCAGCTCACCGAGGAATTCGTCTGCGAGCAAAACCCTGGGCCTTTGAGCCAATGCTCTGGCCGTCGCGACACGCCGCTGTTGTCCGCCGGACAACTTGCGAATCGGCGCGTGGATTTTCCCTTCAAGCCCGAGTTGTGCGATGGCCTCTCTGGATCGTTCGCGTGCTTCAGCAGAGAAGGGCCAGAACCGGGACGAGGTGCCCGTCAAGGCCCCCAGAACCACGTTGTGCCGCACGCTGGCGTGGCGGACCAATCCAAGGCGTTGAGGAATGTATCCCAAAGACCCCCGAGGAGGGGTGCTGTGTCCCTCACCGTGCACGACGTGACCTTCGAGGGGCGGAAGCAAACCGGCCATCGTCCGCAGGAGCGTGGTCTTCCCGATGCCTGAAGGCCCCGTAATGGCGATGATTTCCCCTGGGCGCACCGTGAGGTCAATCCCTTGAATCAGCGGTTCGCTTTTGGAAAACCCGACCGAGAGACCCTTCACCTGAAGGAGTCCGTTGGCCATGCCTTTCCCACCTCGTGAGCCTTCTGAGTCTTTCGTGTGCTGCACTCGTACAACCGGGGGTCAGGCGGGATTGAGCGACAACCTCAGCCCTCGATGTCGTACTTCTCGTCGTAGTATGCGGCAATCCCCGGAATGTTGCTGATGGCGTCAGAATAGCTGCCAAGATGCCCCTCGGACGTGGCAGAAACAAGACCGGGAGTGTTGAGCACATGCTCAAGCACGCCGCCCGCTGCAGGGTCGTCGGCCATGCCGATCAAGGCAGCACGGACCGCAGAAGCCTTGCTTTCATCCATGGAATCGGGGTTGTACATCACCGGATGGCTGGGAGCTTGTCCAAAACTTGGCAGCGGCACGTAGCGTTCACGGTCAAGGCACCATGCCTCGTTTTCCGTGGCATTGGTGTTGGCGCAGTAGCCGTCCACGGTGCTGTCTTTGGCAAAGGCCACGTCACCGACGCCTTCTGAGAGGCACTTGACGGCCCCGGCGTACCCGTAGTAGGGCGTACCGGAATCAGGGATGGACGCATTTTCATTGAAGAATCCGTAAATCGTGTTACGAAGCGATTCGACGTCGTTTGGATTCCCGACGACGTTCGCATGCCCTTGTCCGATGAGGTAGCCCATGGGAAGGAGCATGCCGGCCGACTTGAGCCAACCCGTGTGGCATGACGTCTTGCCTTCGAGCAGGGCGAATGGATCTGTGGAGGGGTCGTCGTCGAGCGCGGCTTGGGCCATTTCGCTGTCTGAGAGCACCCAAGCATGGGCGTTGTAATAGGTGCGGCCGTCCGATTTTTGGTCCACGGCAAGGACCTCCAAGTCGTACTGTTGCCAGCCGACCCAGGCGGCTCCACCGTCGAGGATGGCGATGTCCGCGTTGCCAAAGCGAAGCGCTTCCAGCATCGCACCCTCGGATTGGGTGTTGTAGAGCTCGACGTCCATGTCAAGCACCTCGGAGAGGTACTCCGCAAGCGCTTGAGGGTTCTCGTCGAAGGTCGCATAGTCGTCGCGAACCTCGTAGGCGATCACCAAGGTGTCTCGCTCGTCGTCGGTGCCTTCGTCCGTTCCAAGGCATCCGGCCAATGGCATGAGCAGGAGAAGGCCAAACAAAAAAGCCGCTTTGAGTGTCGGTGCTTTCGTTTTTGGCCGTTTGAACTTCATTCGATGACCTTCTAATTTAGGTCACACGAAAAGTCGGTTGCATATGAAGTTTCGTTCGCCCTAAACTTTGGCCACTTTCGCCGCCCACCACGCTTCCACTTCCGCTTCAGCCATCGGATCGGAGGCCAACGCCGGGTGACCAACTGGCCGCACGACGGTGAGCAATTCCAAGCAGCCAGCACTGCTCGCTGGTGCGGCGATGAGCACCACTTCGCCGATCTTCACCCCATCACCGCTCGTCGTCAAATCCGAGGTCACGTCCCAACGACGGAAGGCCAATTTCGTCAATTCGCCGTCCAACCGGTAAGCGTTGGTCGACGCTTCCCCCGCGACAGGCTTGAGGCCGAGGGTGTCCCCGTCCACGGGAACTGGAAGGGGCGCGGATTCCGTCAACAACAGCACGGCATCCCGCATTTCCCGCTCGGCCATGTTGATTATGTCGCCGAGGACAAGAACACCACCCGACATGCCTGCGTCTGCTCCCTGCCACGGTATGCGCATGCTCGAAACGGTCACCACCGCGACGTCAACCCCGTCACGGTCACCCGTCAACAGATGATGGCGTTCGACGAGGTGGGGCCAAGGCAAGCCTTGATCCTCCATGGCTTCGATTGGCTCACCAAAGGAAGCCACCGTCGTTGGTGCCGGTGGAGGGAGAAAGCCGACAAGGAGGAAACCGAGCAAGACCGATGCCACCATCCCCCAACGTGGGAGGCGTTCATCCGTCCACGCGGCGCGGCCTGCAGGGCTCAGCCAAGAGAGGAGAAAGCACCCTGCGCCGACCAACAACCAGCCCCCTGGCAGCACCCACCACGCCACAATAAGCCCTAAGAGCAAAAGGGATCGCACACGGCGATCGCCCTCGAAGCGCCAAAAGACCCCTGATGCAGCCTCTGAATCCTTGGCCGCTGTGCGCCATGCGACCAAGAGGTCGACGCCAACCACACAGGCCAGCATCACGAGCATAGGGAGCCAATCCAACATGACCTTCGACGTCTGGTGCGCCCCACCAACGTTCAAGCCTGCGGCCTTCATGGCTCGCATGAGGACGGTCCATGCAGGTGACGCTTCAACTCGAAGGCGTCACCTTTCGTCACCTCGTCCCCGACCCCCATCGACGCTTTCGCCGGAGGTTCGGCCCCGGGATCCATGCGATCGACCTCAGCCTTGGTGAAGGCGAACTCATCGGCCTGGTGGGACGGAATGGGGCAGGAAAATCGACCCTGCTCAAGGTCATGGCCGGCATCCTCACGGTGCAAGATGGCCGGGTGTTGGACCGGAAAGGTACACCACAGCCCGCGCATGCCTTGCGCAAGATGATTGGACACATGCCTGAACAGGTGCGCTGGCAAGGCACACGGACGCCCCTCGCCATGCTCCAAGAACTGGCGGTCATGGACGGTGGGCGGCTTGATTTGGTGGAAGGCGCAATTCGGCTTGTTGGTCTGCAAGAGCAAACGATGCTCCCCCTGGACGCACTCAGCCAAGGCATGCGTCAGCGCCTGACTTTGGCTTCGGCGATGCTCGGTAGCCCGGACGTGCTGCTTCTGGATGAGCCCTATAACGGGCTGGACCCCGCGGCAGCACGCAGCCTGACCCGCGTCCTGACGCGGCTGGCTCAGCGGGGCGTGAGCGTGGTCATTTCCTCCCACCACCTCCACCAACTCGAGGGCGTGGTCGACCGCTTGTTGCTTCTCGACCGTGGTCGGCTCATCGCTGAAGGGCCGGCGGACGGTTTGGCCGACGAACTTGGCCTTGAACGGCCATGGGAAACCATCGTCGAAGGTGAGCGACCTGACGTGGAGGCGGAGGTCGAGGACCTTGGCCAAGGACGGTGGCGCATCCGAGGGCCGAGGCTGACGGCCTCGCTGATGGGTTCCATCGGCTCAGCCAGCGTGATTGAACATGGTCGCCGCAAGGTGAACCTCGCCGATCTGCTCGACCGCGCCACAAGGGGGGAAGAAGAATGAGCCCATCTGCACGCGTGGCATGGCTCACCGGACGTCGTGCAGCACGTCAATGGATGTCCACACGAACGGTGGTGGCCTTGCCCCTGCTCATTCTGGCCATTCCCGGTGCAGCGTGGGGGCTCTCCGACCCAAACACCACCCTCCCGGCAGACATTCCTCTGGACACCCCAATGCAGATGTTGTTCGTGTCCAGCCTCTTCGTCCTGCTGACCGCCACCCTCGCAGCCGTCCTGTACGCATGGGACGGGGTCAGCCGGGACCGGGCCTCAGGCGTGCTTGAGGTGCATTTGGGACGCGGCATGGGTCGGCGCGGTCAAGCCACCGTAATCGCAGCAAGCCATCTGATGGTCACCACCTTGCCGGTGATGGCCCTGGCGGTGGTGGCGATCGTCATCATCCGAATCCGCACGGGAGCTTGGGCTTCATTCGGCGACTCGATCGTTTTTCTCGGCTCGACGATGCTGGTGGTCACATGGTACACCACCATTGCACTGCTGGCCTCCTCGTATGCACGGGACCAAGGAACGGCCATCGCGTTCGGCGTCGGCGTCTGGTTCCTGTTCACGATGCTCTGGCTCCTCGTGACCAGCGTGCTGGCAGGATTGGCCGGCATCGAGGTTGGCTCAACGGCAAATGCCCAGTGGGTGCAATTTGAAGCGGTGGTGGACTTGCTTTCTCCAAACGGTGTGTACCATCATCTGCTCGAACTGCGGTTGGAAAACGTGGACCGGGGCCTTGGCGCCGGCCCGGTAATCGTCGCTGCCGTGGCCTGGACCGTTCTGCCTCTTTGGTGGTTCCAACGCCGAATGGAAGGCCTCGTCCCCTGAGGATGTTGGCGAGCATTCAAGCATAAAGGGGCCCTGCAACCACCATGACCACCCGTTTCACGGCTTGGGTCCTCCTCTCGCTCTTGCTCTTGTGCACCGTACCGTTGTCGGGTCCTGAGGAGCCGTTGAACGAACCGCAAGAAGTCATGACCACGGAAGGGCGGCAACTGACCGACGTCAACTGCTCCGGCATGACCTTTGAAGATCTCTTCAGTTACGATCGAGCTGACTTCGACGTGCAGATCGACGGCGCATGGTCCGGTGCTGCCATTACCGCCACCGCGTACGCAGCCGATGCACGGGCCTCTGCCGTTCGCACGGATTTGGACGGCCTCTTCGATGGAATTCCCGGAGGGAACGATTCGTGGCTTTCCACCGACGAGCGAGAAGCCGTTCGTTCCGTGGGCCCTGATTGCATTGCAGACATGGACACCCGCATGGCCTTCCATGAAGGGGATGCCGTTCGCGACCGCACCGATGCACCCAACGTGGTGAAATTCATCGAGAACGGCATCGCCCTTGACGAGCGGAACTTGGTCCCTGAAGACCACCCGCAAAACCGGAAATGCGCAACCTTTGGCACCACGAACAATTGCCGAGAAGTCCCTGTCTCCGCCACTGAAGCAACCGAAATCGATCTGTTGATCGATGAAGGCGAATCGAACAACGCCGGTTTCGATGCCATTGAAAATCCAGCGGATGAAGCCTTCAGCCTCTCCATCGTGACCACCAACATGACCCGCGCGGGCATGGTGTTGACCTTCCCCCCCGTGCCCGGCCTCGTCCTCGGCGGATGGGCGGTGCTGGACGATGGCGTCTCCAACACCGAGGTGCCCGCTCCCGTGATGAACCGGACTGAAAACGGCAACCTGGTCGTCGAGCTTGAACTGGATTATCCGGAATCTTCCTACCCGATGGAACGGGAATTGTTCCTTGATTTCACCACGGAGGACCTGACAATCAACGATCCGCCAGAGTGGATGAGCAACGCACCCGACAACGGAACCCGGATCGCAATGCCCCCGAACGCGGAGACGGTCGACCTCAGCGCAAGCGAAGTGGCGCTTTGGGTCACCGACCGGCACGGGTGGCACCTCGAATGCGAGGAGTCCAACGGCTGGAACATCACCCATGACATCGGCGAAGCACCCACCCTGCACCGAGGCCTCACCCGCGAAGGCGAAGTCCTGTGTTCAGCCGTGGACGGGTACGGCAAGGTCTCCGAAGACAGCCGCATGTGGTACGGCGCGGTTCCCTTTGAGATGAACGCGAGCCTGGACGACAACCAACACGTTGTGGTGGACATCACACCCGAGGGATCCACTGGATACACCTTGGCAGCCAACCTTGTTCAGGACGAAAGGAGCACGGCGAAAATCAGCATGCCGGTCACCGGGCCGACCATGTTCGACCACACGACTCAGGGGCTGCGTCCTGGCGGATTGGTCTGGGAATATCGCCTCACAGGCGGAGGCTGGTTGGCCGCTGATGCCCGGATCAACCTTGGAATTGAATTGCCAAACACACCGCCGTCCCTGACCCTGACCCGAGGACTGGACGGTTCGAACGGGACGGTGAACGCGCTGGGAACCAGCATCATCGTTGCCGGAGAAGTCTACGACCCAGAAGGCGAGACGCTCAGCCTGTCCTGGCGCCTTTGCGGCGCCTCGTCGTCCGACATACGCTTGGAAGGCATGGTGTGGGAAGCGGACGTTCGAACCATCGCCTGCGAACAGCAAGGTGTCGAGGAGTACACGATCACGGTCACCGCCGAAGACGCTTCTGGCGGCTCCTCCTCCCTCACGTTCACGGTCGACATCGCAGCGGAGGAAACAACGGAACCCGAGCCATCTGATGCCTCGGATGAAAAAGCTCGGGGCGTGCCAGGACCCGGTGTTGGGATGGGCATCCTCTGCCTCTTGGGAGCCGCCCTTAGCCGCCGCTCAGGTGGACCTCACCCACCGGCACCCTGAAAGGGACCTCGGAACCGGGTCGAACCAGAGATGATGGCATGTTCGATGGCACCGTAGAGCGACAAAGTCACGAAGGCGGCCTGTTGGTGCCCTTCTCCGGACCCTCCCCTGCCCTCGGCAGCGTCCTCGTCGACGGTGACGGGCAATACGTCGGAAAGGTCGACGGGGTCCTCGGTACCACCGAAGAGCCGTTGGTGCATCTTGCCCACCTCGACCGAAACCGGTCCGTGGAAGAGACCATTGGCCTCAAAGTGAGCATTCGTGCCCGTAGCGAAAACCGCTATGGAAACGACCGTGGTGGCCGGGACCGCTTCCAATCCAACGACCGTGGACGTGGTCGTGACGACCGCCGTGGCGGCCGCGACCGCTTCCAATCCAACGACCGTGGGCGCGGTCGTGACGACCGGCGAAACGGTGGCGACTGGAGCTGCCCCAAGTGCAACAATTCCAACTTCGCGTTCCGAACAGAATGCAACATGTGCGGTGAGCCACGCGGCGATACCCCGAGGAAACCCCGTGACGACCGTGGCGGTTACGACCGACGTGGTGGCAACGACCGTGGTCGTGACCGCTTCCAATCCAACGACCGTGGTCGTGGCCGTGACAACCGGAGGAGCGGAGGCGACTGGGATTGTCCGAAATGCAACAACCACAATTTCTCGTTCCGAACAGAATGCAACAGCTGCGGCGAACCTCGAGGCAACACCCCTGATCGTCCGAGCGACGACCGTGGCGGTTACGACCGCAGGAACGATCGACGCGGTGGCTACGACCGGAGGAACGACCGACGTGGCGGCCAAGAGCGAGGTTCCTATGAGCCAAAGCCTGGTGACTGGACCTGCAACGACTGCGGTGCAAACAACTTCGCAAGCCGAACGACGTGCTACAAGTGTGGGCCTGACGCCCGTAGCCGTGGAGGCGACCGACGCGGGGGTGAC
>DUHJ01000127.1 GCA_013330925.1 Candidatus Poseidoniaceae archaeon
CCGACTTGCTCATCGGCTGTGCGGTCACCTTCACGCACGCCGTGTGGGTGGATGTGAACACGACTTGCCCGGTCACCTCCAAGAGGTCCCCTTGGCGAGCAGGAGCGATGAAGGTCAGGGTGTCGATGGAGATGGTCACGAATTCGCGGTGTGCGAATTTCGCACACGCGATGCCGCCTGCCTTGTCCATGAGGGACAGAAGGCGGCCACCGAACAGCGTGTCGTAGGCGTTGGTGTCCTGAGGAAAGACCTCCTCGATGAGGGTCACGGGTTCGATGGAGAACGGTTGCACGATGGCCGCTCGCGAGCGTCGGTCATGAAGCCTCGCCATCGGGGAAGCCTCATCACAGGGCTTCGCCGCCCTCACCACGATGGGGGCGTGCGTCGGCTTGATGTCGGGTGGCATCGATTCTCCCGTCGCTGCAGCGCGGGCCATGCGAGTTGGCTGGACCTTGCATCCCATTCACTTCAGCATGGAACCCATCACGGGCCCTGAAGCGCAAGAGCGTACCGTCGCGGGATTGCGTCACTTGAGCGCGCTGGACGGACCTTTCGGAGCAACCCTCTCTGACCACCTTGAACGGTCCCTCGTGGTGGTTCCCGTTGCGGACGTGATGGCAAAGTTCACTGAACCATGGTGCCACTCAGAATATTTCATTCACATGAAGCGGCTGTTCAACACGGTCGCCACCCTTCATGCGCGCGACGTTGGAGCGACCCACCTCCTCACCGGTGAGAATTTGGGGCAGGTCTCAAGTCAGACGTTGGGTAACCTCGGCGCTGTCGAAGAATCCACGCACCTCGATGTCTTGAGGCCCTTGCTTGGCTTCGACAAATCGGCGATCACCGACATGGCACGGGCCCTTGGCACCTACGAGCTCAGCATCGGGCCCGAGGTCTGTGACGCCCTCGGTCCAAACCACACCACCACGGTTGGGAACCGTGAGTGGCTTGAGCGGAGCGAGGCCCGAGTGGGCGGCTTGGCAGCACTTGCGGCCCATGCATGGGCCTCGCGAACCAGCGTGCCCCTCTAAGGGCCGAAGGAACACCGCCACGGGGATTCTTTTAGGGAGGCTTGGCATCGCGAAAGCATTGGTGTCGAGATGAACGCGAATGCCCCCCGCCGCTTGCCAGCTTTCCTGATGATGGCGATGCTCCTCCTTGTCCCACTTGCCTCGTCCATCAACGTGACCACCTTCAGCGGTGGTGATGCGGAAGCCGTGGTCGACGTTCGCGATTCAGCGACTTGGATGAACGGCGATTCTTCCATGTCCCTTCCGGCGGGGGAGACCGTCACCTCCGCTTCCATGACCGTTGGCACGGCCATGGCGGAGCACGACGCCTTTGTGAGGATCGACACGGACACCCTCCCCAAAACGTGGAGCCCGGATGCAAACGGTCAGTTGACCGCCTTCTCCGCAAAATCGTCCTTCCAGTTTGAGGAAGGCTCCTCAGCGACTCCGGTCCGTTTGACGTCCAACGGTTTCCTCAGCGATTTTGAGGGCACAACCAAGAATTTCACCGACGGCACCCAGCCGATGTTGAGCCCAATGGCCTGGGGTCACAGCACCATCCCTCCCTCCATTGGGGTCCTTCCGAACGGCTGCAAATCTGGTGAGATGTGCTGGGGCACCAACCCCTCCGACGACGATTACCGCGACGACAACAACGGCAACGATTTCGAGAGCATGCTGCTCTCGCCGCCCATCTTCATCGACCCCGCGTTGGGAGGCACCACGTTCACCTTCTCCTCCTTCCACGCTCTGAACTATCTTGAAGCCGGCACCGGTGGTGTGCAGAAGTACTACCGCGATTGTGCCTACATCGAGATTCGCGAGCGCAACGACGAGTTCTTCCCACCCGACGACGGTGGTCCTAACGCCTTCAGTTACATCGGCGTTGATCAAGCCAACTCTTCCAACATCGGCTTCGGCAACGGGCTCTACACCAAGGGCACCAGTCAGGGACAAATCCAGAACGGTTGCCAAGGTGTTGCAAGCACGGATTCTGCACTCGGTGGAACCTCGGTGAGCGCCAACAACCCGAGCGGTTGGGCCGAGGTCGCTGTCGACCTCTCTAATTACGTGGGTCAGTGGGTGCAACTCCGCTTTGTGATGGAGCACAACACCATCGGCGGCAACGGAAACCCGCCCGCCAACTACACCATGCCGGGCTGGTACATCGACAACGTGCGTTTGGGCCAACTCCTTCCAGCGAACGGCTGGATGAAGGTTCGAGGGTTCCTTCCCTCCGTGAACGGTGGCGATCCACAACCGAACGGGTATGGATTGCTCAACATCGAGGCGGAAACCACGGACACCGGTACCCTCACCGTCGACGTCTACAACACCCAGACCGGCGCCCTTGTGAACGACCTTGATGGGAATCCGATGTCGGGGTTGACCGGGGATATCATCGAATTGTGGAACATTGACGCCAACGTCCACAAATCCCTGGATTTCATGTTCAATTACGACTCAGGGCCAGACCGGTTGTCCACGGCCGTGCTCCACGGTTTCAACATCGGAACCAGAATTGGAACAGGTTTCAACCAAACCGACCTTTCCAACCCAGAGATCTACGACGGGGCATGGAACGCGATGGGAGGCCCGTACATCTACACTCCAACTCTGGTCGACACGGGATACAGTCCTGCCATCGAGCGGCTCAATTTCGATTATCCCATCACGGCGGTCAAGCCGACCGCAAACCGCAACTGCGCAGAGGAGCCAAACATCGATTTGTCCACCCCCGAAGTCGAAACGACAGAGGCCTTGGTGGTGGACCAATGGAACGAACTCAGCCAACCGATGTTCGGATTTGAGGCCATGGTCTCCTTTGATTTCGATCCGGCGAACAATTTCTTTGATTGCCGGGTCTCTGAATTCTGGTTCGACCTCCGCTTTGGTCATCACGCCGAGAACGTGCGTGTGGACATCGCCAACGACGGTGACATCGATTGGGGTTTCGACCAACCCGCCTTTGGAGCGCTCGGACGCCAGACGGTGTTCTACAACGCCAAGGTCGGTGACGTGCACACCTCGGTGGACAGCCAAACGATGACCCTCAACCTCGCCGCTCAGGCGGTGGGCGGTGGCTTTGTGCTGCCCTACGGTGCGACCGTTACTGCCGCTGACATCGTGTTTGACCAGAACACCATCTATTCGACCACCAACGTCGGTGAGGGCTTCGACCTCTCTCTTGCGGTCGGTGGCTTGACCGAGGATTTGGGAGCGATGCCAAACGCAAGTCGCCTCATGCTGGAAATCGGCAACACGCCGCTCGGCCTTGCCGATGCCATCAACAACCTGCTTTCCAACCCGCAAGTGCCCTATGCGTTCGAAGACGACTACGGCAACCAATGGGTGTCCTTCCGGTTCGAACTTGAGAGCCTGAACGCCTCGACGGGCAGTTCGCTCGTGGTTCGTGACCTCGACATCGTGTACGATTGGGAGCGCACGTTCGATGAAACCGATGGTTTAGACCGCGAGTTGAACCAAGGCGTTGCGCTGGCCGGTGGTGCCGGAAGCGTTGACGTTCCCTTTGTGGTCTACACTTCGAACGGTGGCGCCGTGCGCTTCGCTGACCTGAACGTGAACACTGCAGGCGGCTACGACAGCACCATGACCTTCACGAATGCACCCGTCGGCCTCTACCCCTCTGGGGAGATCTACGAGGTGACCAGCACCCACGCCGTGGGTGGCTCGACTGGCACCACGCTTGCCGAGGCCGTGCTCCTGTTCGAATCCGCCAGCGGATCTGTGGAAGTGGCGTGGTCGGAGGTCACCGGCTTCGAGAAGCGTGCTGACCCCGGCAACTACCTCACGCTGGAAACCTCCACCGTGGTGGACACCACCAGCCCGGTGGGGAAGGACATCACGTGGCGCTTCCGCGTCAACCCTGCATGGGAAGACGCAGAGACCCTCCGCGTCTACGCCTTCAGCGTCGGTGCAAATGGCGTCGACGGTCTCCCCGCAGCGGTGCTGTTTGACCCGAGTTTGGGCAATGCGATTGAGAACGATGCGGGCATCCAGAGCCTCCATATCCTCAATGCCAACGACGAGATCCAAGACCTTGATGACGCGATTTCCACCCGTTACATGACCATCGACATGAGCGTTCGTCTCCAAGACCTTGACGTCGCTCCTGACCCCTCGACCTACAACCTGGTCCTCGAGCAGCAGACCGTGGACAACGTGGGCGGCAACATCACCCTCGGATGGACGGAAATCGACAACATCAGCGGCCCGATCGGCGGCGACGTCGAATGGCCGGTTGACCTTGGCATCGGCGCTGCCGGTGACGAGATCCTCCGCGTCCGTATGGTCGGCTACGAAGGTGGAGACACCCTCTGCCCGCCGACCGACCTTCGTCCGGACGAGGATTGTGCGGTGCCGTTCAACCTCTCCATCGACACGTACGAACCCAACCTCCTGTCCATGTCGGTCTTCCTCGGCGGCGCCGACCTGCCAGAAAATTGGCGTCGCGTCTACGACGACACGTGGGTGATTCCTTCGGCGACCCAACAAATGCGCATCATCGCACAGGACCTGCCTTCGCCCCCTGAAACCATGACCATGCACCTTTGGGTGGAGTATGAGCACGACACCGACGGAGACGGCGAAGCCGATCCTCAGGAGTACACCATGGTGACGCTGAACAGCGATGGGGGCGCACCAAACGCCTCCTACATGGCTCAATACAACGACGAAGCCAACCTTGGCCGTGACCCAGTGGGCAAGGTCAGCGTTTGGATCGAAGGCTTCGACTTGGCCGGGAACTCCATCGACGGTGGTTCGGCCGGATTCGAAAACGACTACGTGACCTACGTCTCGATGAGTTCTTCCACCCCGGTGATCAACAACGTCTACATCGAAGACGCGGCAGGTCTGCGCTTCCTCCGTTCGACGGACCCAGGCTTCGAGGGCCTGCAGAACAAGACCGTGTACGCAGGCAACACCTACCACGC
>DUHJ01000138.1 GCA_013330925.1 Candidatus Poseidoniaceae archaeon
ACACCGTCACCGTCGAGGTCGTTGGTCGGGTCGCCGTCGTTGTCGCTGTCCACGGTCGGGTCGAGGTCGTTGGTGTCCCGGACCATCGCGGTAAAGGCCCCACCAAGGTTGTCGACCAAGGTGTCGATGCGGTCTTGGTCTGGGATGGCGTATGCTCCGCCTCCGGGAACGTCGCAATCGAAACTTACCGGAATGCGGGACTGCAAGCCGTTCTTGCACATCGAGTTGTTGAACCGACCGTCAGCTGAGTTGGCTTCTTTGATGAGTTGGGCCGGTGAGAGGATCCACAGAATGCCGTCCTCTCGTCCACGGTCGTCCTTGTTCCAGTCAATGCCCCGGCTCGTGGCTCCGGCATTGGCGTTTTCATCGTCGCCTTCAACCCATGAAATCTCCCTGAGGATGGCCTCGTCGGAGATGTTGTCCCCCAGACCCTGCCCCAGGGCAGCGTTGTCGGTTCGTATGTAGACGATGGCGATGTCCGTGGACCACTCTTCACGCACCTCGAGTAGGAGGTCGGTGGACTCGGCATCGTCCGGGAGGAAGATTTCGACGTCGTCGTCGATTTGGTCTTGGAAGGACATGCCCACCTGACCCAGCATGCCCGCGACAATGAGGCACACGACCACGACCATACGCGGCGAGGTGAGCGCGGCGGTGTACATCCCCTCGAACCCACGTTCCATACGTTCCTTGGCCAGGTTCGCGAGGCGGTCGCCGAGATCACGGACGCTCTTCAGGGCGGCAAGGGTCTCCGACCGGAGGTCCTCATCCACCATGCACCGGGATTGTGCCCCGGGTTTTGGACCTACGCCCTGCGCCGATTCAATCGATGCCGAAGTGTTCGACGATCAGGTGGCGCAGGAGGCTGCGAACACCTTGGAGCACCAAGCCGGCCGCCATCAGGCTGAGGCCGAGGACGCCCACCCAAATGGCGGTCAGTCCATCGCCAAGGAAGGTGTCGAGGGTGCTGGTGACGTTCTGTGCCACGTTTAGCCCCATGGCCGCTCCAGTAGCGAAGAGGCCCATGCCTGGGAGGCCAAGCACGAGAAGTGGCTTCTTCTGGGAGAGGGAGATGATGGCCCAGGACAACACGGTGAAACCATGGGACACTGCGGTGTAGTTGGACCCCTTGGGGACGTCGTAGCGAATGACGGTGGGGATTTCTTTGACGTGAAGTTGCTTCTCTTGGGCGTCTTCGAGCATCTCCAAGGAGAGCTCCATGCCTTCGGCGTCAAATCGCAGGCGATCCAATGCCCGTGCAGAGAAGGCACGGAAACCAGACTGAGTGTCACGGATGCCGAGTTCGTTGCTCAGGTTCGAGGTTGCGGTGATGACGCGGATTCCAAGCCGACGGTAGGCCGGCATGTGGGTGCCGCCCCCTCCCTCCACGAAGCGGGAGCCGATGGTGAAATCTGCCGTCCTTTCCTTGATCGGGTCAAGGAGGCGTGGGATGTCGTTCGTGTCGTGCTGTCCGTCGCTGTCCAAGACCACGAGGGCGTCCACGTCCATTTGCCTGGCGTGCTTGAACAGGGTCTTCAGGGCGCCACCATAGCCCCGGTTCACCCGGTGTCGGATGACGGTCGCTCCACATGCTTCCGCAATACGGGCGCTGGCGTCCGAAGAGCCGTCGTCGATGCAAATGACCTCATCGACGTGCTCGAGCGCACGCATGACGACGGTACCGATGGTCTCCTCTTCGTTGAAGACCGGCATGCCCGCAATGACGCGGAACCGCTCAGAGCTGGGGTCTGCCACAAGGGAACGGCCCTCAAAGTCCTATTTAGTCCATATTGACGAACATAGGCGTTCAGGGTTGGACGTCACCCCTGCCGCAGCAGGGGGACGTCGGGCGCGCCAGCGGGCGTATGCTGTTCAGAAACGAGCGGATTCAATCGACCAGTTGGCTGATCGTGGTCACCGCGCGCTCACCCTCCAGGACCCGCTGCAAGGCGCGCAGCGAGATGACGAGGGGCGCGTAAGCCCGTCCGTCGCTGGTGGTGTAGGTGGAGCAGGCCTGAATGGCCTCGATGTCGATCGACACCTTGAGCGCCCCCCCGGCGCCGCTCCTTCGGACGTAACCGACCAGCATGCTGGTCGTGTCCTCTTCCTTCGTTTCGTTCGTGTTTTCCTTTGTCTTGGGCATCCTGTTCCCTCCGCCTTTTCGGCAACTTGTCCGCTTCACCTCTAGGGTCTTGAAGCACTTGGGCAGGACGAAAGGATGAACATTGACGCGCTTCAGGCCAAGGCATGCGCTGGCTGGTCACAGGTGGAGCGGGCTTCATCGGTTCACACGTCGTCGACCGTTTGGTTGAACGAGGTGACGATGTGCTCGTCCTCGACGATCTCTCAAGCGGCCGAAGGGAATTCCTGGCCCATCATCTCGACGCAGGTCGCGTCACCCTGCAGGTCGTTGACCTGACCGATTTTGAGGCAACGCTTCCCCATTTTGCCGGCATCGACCGGGTGATCCATCTCGCCGCAAACCCTGACATCCGACTGGGGACGCGCGTGACGGACACCGACCTCAGGCACGGCACCGTGGCGACCTACAACGTGCTGGAATCCATGCGACAACACGAGGTCAAGGACATCGCGTTCGCTTCTTCCTCTGTGGTCTACGGTGAGGGTGTTCCCTTGCCCACGCCGGAGAACCATGGCCCCTGCATCCCTATTTCCCTGTACGGTGCAAGCAAGGCTGCAGGCGAAGGACTGATCGGTGCTTACGTCGGAACCTTTGGCTTCAGGGCGTGGATTTTCCGCTTCGCGAACATCATCGGCGGACGAGGCACGCACGGGGTGATCTTCGATTTCATTCACAAGCTCGTCGCCACGCCGGAGCGCCTCGAAGTGCTGGGTGACGGGCGTCAAGAAAAGTCGTACATGCTGGTGGAAGATTGTGCGGACGCGATGCTGCACGTCATGGAGCAGACCGATGCACCCCTGACCCTCATGAACCTCGGAACGCAAGACACCTGCTCGGTCCGGCGGATCGGTGAAATCGTCATCGATGTGATGGGCTTGACGGCGCGCATGGACTACACGGGCGGGGACCGCGGCTGGGCTGGGGACATTCCGAAGGCGCGCTTGGCCATTGAACGGCTTTTGGACACCGGATTCACGTTGACGTGCCAAAGCGAGGAAGCAGTGCGGCACACCGCGACCCTGCTCCTCAAGGAAATCGTAGGTCCACGCGATTGAACTCAGGGTTCATAGCCAACCGCATGCACCCGCGGCCCATGCAGTTGCATGATGACGAAGCCGCCGGCGTCACAGACAACCCACTCCTGATGGTGGTTGCATTGGTCATTGCGGGCCTGATGATCGTCGCGGTCACCTCCGACCCCGTCGCCACCGGCACGGACATCGGCGACCGCGCACCGGAACTGACTTCGATGGCCTATGACGGCGCCGGTTGGGCCAATTTTGACCTGTCGTCGTACTTCGACGAGACTTGGGTCGAAGGGCAGCCAGGCTCGTGGATCATCCTTGAGTTCATGGACACCGATTGCCCGTACTGCGTGCAAAGAGCAGGTGAACTTGGCGATTGGGATGCTGTTTTTGATGCTGAGAACCCTCAATGGGCCAACGAAGACGTGCAGGTCATCGCGGTCGCGGCAGAGTTGAACATCGCGGGACACGACTCTTCTCGAGAAGAAATTGAGGCGTTCCGAGACAAGTCAGCAGGTCACACTTGCGCGAAGCAGGATTGCAGCGCACGTGACGGTTCTGCCCACTCCTTCCCCTACGTGGACGACCTTTCACTTGACGCCATGGACACTTGGAAGGTGCGTGGGACACCGACCTACTTTGTCATCCAGCCAGATGGAATCATCGCATGGACCAGCGACAACACGGCGCGCTACGCCGACGCCGGTGAGGCGGTCGCCGCTCTCGCGGTGGTGGATGCGTGAATGCAAACGTCATCCTCGCGGTCGAATCCCTCCCCCTTTTGCTAGGATTTCTCCTGACCCTTCCGGTTGGGGGGAAAATTGCTCAACCAGTGCTCAACGTATGGCCGTCACTCGCTTCTCCACGTGGACGGATGACCGCTGGTTTGGTCCTCATTTGCCTTTCAGGCCTCGTCATCTCCACCCACACGTATTGGATTCATGAAAAAATCACGGGAACCACGACGTCGTTTTGCGCAAGTGATTCCCTCTTCTCATGCGACGACGTGATCGGTCATGAGACCTACGGGTACGCACCGGTCATCGGTTTGCCATGGGGTCTTATCGGCATGGGCGTTTTTGCAGCCCTTTTGTACGCGTCAATGATGGTCCAGAAAGAGCCTGATGCACCGGGTCGAACCCGTATGCTGCAGGTGCTGATGCTCTTCAGCGGAGGTGGGGTTCCAGTCATTCTGTTGCTCATTTCCTACGAGGTGCAAATCGAAAAACTGTGCCAGTATTGCAGCATGGCCCATCTGGCCAACGTGTTGGTGCTGGTGACTTCTGTTCGGATGTTCCGGGCCACACAAGACGACGCTTGGAGCAGGATGGCACGTGCGGATCTGAGCCCTCACGTTCAAGGGCAATCCGAAGAAGCGTGATCAGGGAATTGCGTCGCCTTCGTGGACCAAGTCACCGATGTCCTCGACCATTTCGAGGCGAACCACCGTGATCTCGAGGTGACCTGCCTCTGGGTAGGCCTCTCGAATTTCCTCAATGAGCGCTTCTCGGACGCCGTCCGCATCATCTGCAACAAGGAAGCTCAGGTGACGAGAGCGGTCTGAACCGTGCTCGACCACGTACTCAACGATCCACTCGCTGGATGAGCCTTCTTCCCACACCACGTCCCAGCCGTTTTGTTCCATGATACTACATCGCCACGGCAGGATATAGAGGTTTGCTCTCCAAGCATGGAAATATGCAGGAAAAGGGAAGAAGAAAGGGTTTTCCGGGAAGAATCATTCTTCCTCAGAAATCTTTCTTCCGGATTCCGTCGTTTTCGTTGGCCAAACAGCCACCGCCACACCGCCCGCAAGCAAGGTGGCTGCCAAGGCCCAACGGTGATCCGCTCCCGCCTCAACGGTGGAAGGTCGGACGGCAAGTTCAACGGCGCCCTCGCTGTGAGTCGTCTCTAGGCTTAGGTTCCCGTCCGCGGTTTCGTCGATCAGGATCAGGCTGAACGGTGCATCGTCGGCCCACGCCAACGTCCCGTTCATGGTTCCGTTCATGGTGAGGTCACACGGGCCGGTGCACACGCTGGACCACGCGCCATCCGCATCCAGCGTGTGGAGTTCAACCAAGGCACGGTCGTAGGTGCTTCCTTGCACGACCTCCACGCCAAAGGCCGCTGGAGTCCGCGCATGCTCGAGGACCATGAGCGTCAGTTGTCGGCCATGTTCGGGCTGCTCGGCATGAAGTTCAAACAACACGTCACCGGCTTCCCTCGTGGCGTTGATGCCCAAGTTCGGGCGAGCGTTGCGTCCCGATTCAAGCTCCAGCATCCGTCGCGTGACGTCGGGCCACACCTCCGGTCCGACGAGCGGTGCCTCGCCCTCGACAAGGAAGGCAGGGGTCTGGGTGAGGTTTCCGTGCACGCTTCTCCACCGGTCAAGGCGTGCTTCCGAAGCGTTCGTGGCCACACCGTCTTGGCCGTCCAAGGGGTGCAGCGCAACGAGGGCCAAACGGGAACCGTGCCTGTCGGCCACCTCGGCCAAATATGGATCGATGTCGGCACAGGTGGCGCACCACGTCGCGGTCATCTCTTCAACCAGGACCGTGGTTTTCGCCTTCACTTCAAGACGTTCGCCGTCGTTTAATCCGTCAATGCGGAGCGCGGCGGCGTTCGGAGTGGCGCTCAGCAGGATGAGCACGAGCAGGCACGCGGCCACAACCCGACCACCCCGCTCGGCGCGCATGGTCGTGGGGGGATGGCGGTGGTGAAGAAGCCTCGTCGGCTCCTTGGGCAAGGGGAGCCTTCTTGATGGCGCCTCGTGCAGCATCATCTGAACTTCATGGCTGAGCACTGGGTTGAGAAC
>DUHJ01000169.1 GCA_013330925.1 Candidatus Poseidoniaceae archaeon
GGCAGGTGCTCTTGCAAGGACAGGTCGGCGCTCAGAAGGTAGTGAACTTTGACGGCGGCCGTGTCCGCATGGCAGGTCAACCCGTGGCCAAGGAGGTCGAGGCCTTGCTGTTCCCTGCCTTTGGCGTAGACGTTCATGTCCACGGGCCCCTCGAGGCATTGGGTGGTGATGATCAACGGCAATTTCCGGTTTGAGGCCCGCATCAGGGCTTTCCACATGTCCTTGTTTTCAGGCGCATCACCCTCAGGATCGCTCATCGGTACGTGGCCAAGTCCCGTGCCGTGAATGATGATGGCCGCGGGGCCGGTCGCAGCCAGCGCTTCGATGTGCTCGGCCCTCAGCCACGCGTTGGCGGTCAGCTGGGGGAGGTTGAGGTCGGTGCGGTAGGTTCCGGGTGATTCGGCCAGCGGTCGGCCTTCATCCGCCTCAATTGCCTTTGCATAGCCTTCGTTCAGGCTGTGTTGGCATCCTGCATGGCTGACCTCGATGTGGGCCAAGACCGCGGCGTTCAGCGCCCTGAAGGCGTCCCTTCGGGTCGAGTGCATCTTTCGTGCGGCCACGCCAGGAAGCACCGCGCACGTGCCGTCATCGGATGCGGCGTGCATCACGACCACGGTGGCGTCTCCCATGCCGCCGCTTGGTCGTGGGCCGTGTGCGGCCCAATGGACGGCGGCGATGAGGTTCTCGGCGGCGTCACTGGAGCCCCTGTCGGAGGATCGCTGGGATCCGACGAACACGATGGGACCGGCTGGGCGCGTGCCCTGACCCGCGAAGGAAAAGGCGAGGGCTGCAGCAGAATGGTGCAGGGTGTCCGTGCCGTGGGTCACGACCACGCCCCTTGCACCGTTGGCAAAGGCCTCCGCGCATGCAGCGGCCATCTTGTTCCAATGCTGAGGCCGCAGGTCATCGGAGAACATGTTCCCGAGTTTCGTTGTGCTCAAGCGGGCCATTCCGGCCAATTCGGGGACGTTTGAACGCAATTCTTCTGGCTCAAACGAGGCGGTGACCGCGCCGGTCGTGTAGTCCACCTTGGAGGCGATGGTGCCACCGGTATGGATCACGTGCACCGAAGGCAGGTCCGATTCTTCGGCCGGCGGCGAAGGTGCGTCGGTCGAGGCAGGTGCAGCGGTGGTTTCGAGCACGTCGAGGTTGAGGATGCGATCGTTGCGATGGCTGACGTTGTAGCCGTTGATCAGTTTCAACGTGAGGTGCTTTGGGGCGGCCGGTGGAAGGACCCTCCCCTCGAGGACGGTCGTCCCGCCTTCGGTGTCCAATTCGACGCGCACTCGGTCCCCCGGGGTGGCTTCCATGGTCCGGGGGTGAGGTCCACGTCCATGAAGCGCTCGCTTGTGGTGCCGGGAGCGGGGCTCGAACCCGCGACCTTCGGATGTCTCAGACATCGACGGTTAGTCCGCTCATAGTGTCCTATGAGTCCGACGCGCCACCAACTACGCCACCCCGGCCTGACTGCCGCTGCGACATTCCGTTCTTCAAATCAACGGAACGCCCATGCGCGGTTCGGACCGGTCCCTTCATGGGTCGCCCGTGCTGCCCGGGGGCATGGTCGACCTTCAAACGGCGATGGCCGCAGCCGCGGCCGACCGTCAGAAGCGCCTCGACAAGACCGATGCTGAGCGCAAGAAGCGCCGCTCAGGCGCCGATCTTGGAATCGAGCGTTTCGATCCCGTCAAGCACGTGGCCAAAGAGAAGGCCGAGACCGCCTCGATGTGGTTCGTGCTCGCTTACGCCGTTGTGGTCGCGCTGCTCAACCGTCACATGCTGATGGGATGGGTCGGTCCAGGAGACGGCTTTCTCTTGTGGTTCCTGCCGATTGCCATGCTCATCTTCCTGCCCCGTCTTCACCGCCTTGTGATGCCAGAGGGCTTTGTTGAGCACTACACTTCAGGGACCTGGGTCAAGGCAGGTTTCCTGCACACGTTCACCTTCCTCGCCATCTCTTTCCTGTTGGTGAATCCGCCGTTCGGAGACGTCACGGCCGCTTCGCTCGACGGCGATTGGGAGATTGCGGTCATGTCTGAGGACGGGGAGTTGACCCTCGCCAGCGCTTCAGGCGATGTGATGGACATGGACGGCGAAGGCTTCGCGTGGTCGACCGAAGACGGCACGCTTCACGGGGACGCTTGGCTCATGTTCACGCTGACCGACAACCACGAGGTCAGTGAAAACAACGTGGAGGTTCGTCTTTCCAGCAACGCCGATCCCTCGGGTTCGGTGTTGCTTCCTGTGGACACCGTGCCTTCGGCCTTTGCCAACCTCAGCCAATCTGATGCCGACCACCGATGGTTCCTTGTGCCGCTTGGCGCGGACCTCGTCGAAGGCCGCTGGACGATCACCGTGGACATTGAAGAACAGGGCTCACCGTGGGTGAACACCCGCGTTTATGCGTGGCACTTGGACGTCATCGACGAACGGGCCTGATCACCATGCGACGTCCGGATGGGCGCGAACGATGGCCTTGAGCAGGTCGTCAACCCGCGAGACGTCCCGACGGATTTGGGTCTTCTTGGCGATGGAGCGGTGGCGCCACGCCCGGACCAAAGGAGCAGCCACGGTCCAGCAGAGGAGTTCGGCAAGCATGGTTTGCGCGTTCATGCACGGCGATGCGCATGGGGTCCACCTTTGGCTCGGTGGGGGTTCGCTGAAAGTGAACGTCACGCGTCCAATTCGTTCACCAATCGTGCGGTGAGTGCGTCGAGTTGGACGGTTTCGCTGCCGCCTTCCACGAGGCGGAATTCAACGTCCGCCATCCGCTCAGTGAGCCGAAGTTTGGCCGGTTCGTCAAGGAAATCCGCAGCGTAGAGGTTGCGATGCAATTGCGCCACAAAGTCCGTTCCGGCGAGGCCATAGCGGTCCAAGAGTTCACGCAGGCGGCGCCGTGCGGCGTGGAACCCGTCCTCCTTGCAGGCCATCAGGTAGGCATGGAGGGCTTCAGGAGGCGCCGTGGCCGAGGTTTCGTAGATGAGGCCTCGGTCGATGGTTCGGTCCAAAGCCGCCGCCACCTGCAACGTGGTGAGGGCCTTTCGAAGGTCACCTTGGGCGATTCGCGTGATGGCTTCCACCGCATCGTCCACGATCTCAAGGTGTTCAGAGGCCGCCACCTTGGCCACCTGATCTTGGACTTCAGCATCGGGGAGCGGACGGAAGCGGAACACCGCACACCGCGACTGGATCGGTTCGATGATCTTCGACGAATAATTGCACGAGAGGATGAACCGGCACGTCTCCGCAAACTGTTCCATGATCCTTCGCAGTGCTCCTTGTGCGTCGTTGGTCAAAGCGTCAGCTTCGTCGAGGAAGATGACCTTGAACGGAGCATCGCCGTAAGGCGTGGTCCGCGCGAATTGCTTGACCTTGCTGCGGATGCTCTCCAGTTTTCGTTCGTCGGAGGCGTTCATTTCGAGCAGGTTTCGTCGAAACTCTTCACCGAAGACGTCCATGGCGAGCGCCATGGCCGCCGTCGTCTTTCCTGTCCCGGGCGGGCCGGCAAAGAGGAGGTGAGGGAATTCTCCTTTTGAGGCGTAGACGCCGAGGCGTTCCACCACGGAACGCTGGCCTCGGATGTCGGTCACCGTCCGTGGACGGTGCTTTTCCACCCAGAGTTCCGACATGGATGTGACCACCTCCGTCGAGCGCCCATGAACCTTCGCTCGTTCGAAAAGGGACCTTGGCGGGCAAGTGGCTATAAGCATCCAAATCCTCAGAAAAGTGAGTTCCATGACGTCCGCATCCGCCCCACGACGAACTCCCCTTGTTCTGACCCTCGTCATGCTCTTCCTCATCGCCGACGTTGGCGTCCCGATGATGAGCAACAACGCCATTCTTGACGATGCTCCGACCGTCTTCCGCGCCACCGCGCAACTCTCACCCGTTCAGGACGTGGGAATCCTCTCCACGGCGACCTCCTCCTCGGAAGGTTCGGATTCGGCCGAGGTCGGCGATCTCGGTGCCAGCGGTGAAGGGCGACTTTTGTTGGAGTTCGACCTCGGCCTGACCTCCACCTCAACGGTGGAATCGGCCACGTTGGACCTCGAGTGTGCGAGCGTCGCCTCCATGCCTGACGACACCGCCTTCCACGCCGCTCGCGTCCACGCCTCATGGAACGCGTCCGATGCCACCTGGGCCATGTCCACTGCATTGACCAGTTGGAGCCTCATCGGCGTGGATGACGTCGGCACGGACCGAGGCGTGTGGGAGCCCCCCTTCCTTGCCAGCACCAACGGGACCTTCTCGCTGAACGTGACGGCCCTCGCCCAGCAAGCTGCGGCAGAATCGAGCAACCTCTCGTTGGTCATCGCCGCCACGGGTGACGCTTACGAATGCCAGCTTTCTGAAGCTGTGGCGACGGTTGCTCGACCCTTGCTCACCGTGGTCTCCACGTCAACGGCCACCACGGCGGGCGGTTCCATCACGCCGACCATGCCCGACAACGGCACGGCGCTGATGACCTCGGATTTCATCCTCCAAGCGGACACCACGCCAAGCCTGACGTGGTCTGCCGCCAGCAGCAACATGGTCCAAGCCCAGTTTTCCTTGGTCTCTGATTGGCTGGTCAGCGCAGGGTCTGACCGCGCGTTCAACGCCCTGAACGACGCCAGTTTGTTCACTGGAGGTGCTGCAGGTGGTGAGGTTGAACTCCCCTCGAGCGTTGCGTTCGACAACGGCACCGAAGTGCACTGGCGAGCACGTGCCATGGACGCCAACGGCGTGTACGGCGCATGGGAGAGCGGGAACGTCCTGCTTCCCAACCTCGACGTCACCGACAACGGTGACGGAACGGCCACGATGGCCCTGACGGACCTTGGCTTGTCGTCGTCCTTCATCGAAGACGCCGGCGTTTCTGAGGTCTCCAAGAACAGCGCCTTCGGGGCCGGACAAACCTTCGACGTATCGATGACCAGCAGCAAGGAGACCTTCAGTCACCTTCGCTTCCAGATGCACCAAATCGGGCTTGCCAGCAACGCCAGCATCGTCGACGCATCGCTCGACCTCACGGTGGATTCCGCCAGCGGATCGCCGCTGGTGTCCATTCACCCGACCGGCTCCCAGACGTGGGTCGAAGATGAGATCACGTGGAACCGAGCGACCTCCTCTCAAACCTGGACCTCCGGTGGACGCTCTACGGCAGGTGCCGCGGCGGATGCCGTTGAGATGGCCTCGACGGACACGAGTTTGACGCTCAACCTCACGACGTCCATGCAGGCATGGGTGAGCAGCGCTTCGAACGATGCCGCGACCTTCCTCTTGACCGCACGCGGCCTTCACGAAGGGTTCACCGCTGGGGACATGGCAACCTTCCACGCTCACGAGGCGTCCAGCAACAGCGACCGTCCTTCCCTTTCCATCACCTACCGTTGGACCAACGGTGCAGCACCTTCGCCGCCAAGCCTCGATGCGCCGAGCGCAGGTACTGCGGTGTGGAACCTCAGCGGCCACAACCTCAGCGGCAACACGACGCCAGATTTGATCTGGACGCCGCTGTCCGGCCACGATTTCCTCTTCGAGATGGCCGAGGATTCTGAATTCCGCACCAAGGTGATCGTCGCTGACACGCGCTCCTCCTCGACCTTCTCCTCCACGTCCACGGGGTACACGCCCTCGGGCGTCGACAGCCTCGACAAAGGCATGGGCTACCATTGGCGCATGGCCTCGGTCGATGCGGACGATCGGGTGGGCGCGTGGGCCACCTCCTCGTTCGTGGTCAGTGATTTGACCTCTGAATGGCTTGGTGGCGACCGCTACGAACTCCGTCTCAGCCACGGCAACGGAACTTCCGACGGCCGGATGCCATCATGCATGGACACCTACGTGGACTCTTCATCTCCTTCGGACAACTACGACGGTGACGAAGAAATGCTGATCGCCCTTGACAGCAACGCACGCCAGACCATCTTGGTCGGATGCGATCTGAGGAGCCATCTGCTGCCCTCGGGCTACGCGGTCCAGAGCGCGAACCTTACCCTTGAACTGTCCACGCCACCGGGGGCTTCTCCTGTCATCGGGGCCTTTGAGAGCCGCCAACACAACTGGACGGAGTCCGGTGCGACTTGGGCCACCTACGACGGAACGAACGCCTGGGGCACCAGCGGTGCCCGTGGTTGGGAGCGAGGCTCGCTCCTGACGTCCACCACCCTCGATTCCTCCTACGGCAGTGGGGATCGTGTGAACTGGAACGTGACACAAGCCGTTCAGTCCGCCATGCGTGAGGGCCGCTCTGCTGACTTCCTGCTGGACATCGTGTCCACGCCCACCAGCGTCTCAAAGTACGCATTGCTCTATGGAAACAGCGCGTCAGCCAACGACCGTGCGGAGATGACCATCGTTTACGTGCCCGGCTCTGATGCGGTTCCCACGGAGCCGGTGCCTTCCAGCCCGGCCAACGGCTCGTGGGCCGTGCTGCCCGGGCTCAACCCTGCAGGCGACACCACCCCGTTGCTGAACTGGACCTATGCTGGAGGGTTGACGATCGGCGGATGGGCCCTTCAGCTCGACACCTCGCAGGACTTCAACACCGCCGAGATGCGCTACCTCTCGTCCTTCAACGACCAAGGATTCGACGCCACCAACCTGACCTACGAACCCCAACAGACGTTGAACGATGGAACGACCTGGTATTGGCGCGTCCGTGCCATTTCCGCCACCAACCAACTCGGAAACTGGTCGAACACCAACCACTTCCTGCTGCCGGACACCACCACCTGGGATCTCGGCAGCAAGGTGGCCGTCGAGTTGCACCATGAGCAAGCGATGCCTGCCCTAGGGCTTGTCGGATTTGAGGACACCTCGGTCATCCGCGGCAGCAGTGGACAAACCTACGCCACGTCGTCGACGCTCCGCGTCGGTGACACGTCCACGCAGCAAGCGGCCACCTTGCTCCGCATCCCGTTGACCGACGTGCCCAATCCTCAGAACGCGCGCGTAGAATCGGCTCAACTGAACATGTTCTCCCAACTCTCGTCGACCGTGGGCGTCAACGTCGGCCTCTTGCCGGCGCTCATCGATTGGAATGCCTCCGCGAACGAAACCACCTACGACGGCGTCAACAACTGGACGGGGGTCACCAACGTCTCCACGCCAGGTTGGCATTACGGGGACGTCGATCGCGTCGCCCAATTTGGCTCAGAGGTCAGCACGTACGCGACCTCGGTCAGCGCCGGCTGGATGTCGTGGGAGGTGGCCGATCTCGTTCAGGCTGCGTTGGCGAGCGGTGACGACGAACTCGACGTCCTTCTGCTCGTCGATGCAGACGCATCCGGGCAGGTCCTGCTGAGCAGCGTGGAAGCCGCGAGCAACCAGCGCCCTTGGTTGAACCTCACATGGGTCAGCGGAACGGGGACGGCTCCCGCCTCCGCAACGACGTTGCTCAACCCCGCAAACGACGAAGTCACCTTCGACACGACGTCACATGCCCTCATCCCAGAGCAACGGCCCGAACTCAGTTGGAACCCGCTCTCAGGCACCAGCGCCGATTGGCAG
>DUHJ01000051.1 GCA_013330925.1 Candidatus Poseidoniaceae archaeon
TGATCATCGGCGAGTGTGCGCCAAAGGACGTCAAGCACCGTCGCAAGATCGGCCTTGGCTTCGGGATGCTCCCCGACCTGACGAACATCATCTTCGTCCACCCGTATCTTGGGTGGGTCGCTGAACGGACGATTCCTTTCGCCGTGCCGCGTGACTTCCTGACGCACCCGGAGGTGCTCAACCATTGGACCTACCACAGTTGGTTGCTGACCCACAGCCTGCTGTTCTGGGCTTTGGTGTTCTTGCCCATGTGGCGACGCAGCAAGGGGCACAAAGTGGCGGCCTTGGCCTATGCCGCTCACCTCGTCGCTGACCTTCCGTCGCACAGCGGCATTTACGGCCTTGAACCGCTCTATCCAATTCGCTTCGTCTTTTCAGGTTGGTTTGACGCCTGGTTGTGGCCTCCGGCGCCCATCATCGCGAGCATCGTCGTGGCTCTTCTGTCGTACGCGGCCACTCGTCGATTGCGCGAGCGCATCCTGTGGCCCTCTGAACGAAAGCCGGTTGGTGCGTGAAAAGGTCACTGTTTTTCGGACCACGTCTTGGTCCTTGCAAACATGAGGAGGGACACGATGGCTGCCACTTCGGCGGCCTTGGTCGTGAGGCCGATGGTGTCCTGAAAGAAGGATCCGCCATGGCTTGAGGCAAAGTACGCCAGGAACATGCCGGTCAGAAGCAATGCCAGCCCGACCCGGGCCAAGGTGGCTTTGGATTCCTCAATGTTCATGACCACAGGAGCCGCAAGCAAGCCAACCACACCAAGTCCACCCAACAGGAGGAGCGTATCTTGGAGCCCCAAAAGGACATGAACCACCCCAGAGTACAATGCGAAGCCAATCACGTGCGGTGGATAGAGCATGATGGACTCGGACCACTTGAGCCAGACGAAAAGGAAGGTCAGCGAAGATACAGCATAGGCGATGGCCATCACGGTGGTGTGGTCGAGGGGTTCGGCTGAATTCGCATGGTCGTCGTCCATGCCACCCTGATCGTCGTTCTCTTCGTCTTCATCGGGTTTTTCCACACCATGTGCGGAGGCGAACGGCAGAAGCATCAGGGCAAAGCAGACCAGCAGCACCCATCGTCGTCCTGAGGAGGAACGAGGTGCGCGACGAGAACGGTGTGGTGGGGTCGGGGCCTCTTGACGTGGCTGCCTCATTGTCCAACCATTGTCGGAATTTGAACATAAAGATGGCTTTTGAACCACATCAGGAAAGATGGAGAAGCCAAAGCATGGGGAACGCTCATCCGACATGAGCGAACTCCGAAAGGAAGTTCCACATCAGCCGATACGTCTCGGTTCCATTGACCTGGTCGGGCCAGCCATGGCCCTGGAATTCGATGCCGTAGTGCTCGATGCGAACGTCCGCTTCACACCCGTGGTGGATGATGTGCTCCAAGGTCAACGTCGATTCCCCCGCATCGTCTGTGCACGCCGCACGCACGCTCCAAGCGTCGATCATGCCGGGGATGTTGCTCATTGTCCCCACGCCCTCATGCTCGCCGTCTTTCCAATCCCAATCGTCGTCGTAGTCGATGATCATGTCCAGTTTACCGTGCACGTGCATGACCGCCATGTTCCCCACAAGATCGCACGTTTCCGGTGCTACAGGCATCGTTCCAGCGAACGAAGCGACTGCGGCAAAGCGGTGGTTCAGTTGACACGCCACCTCATAGGTGAACATGGATCCGAGGGAATATCCGATGGCGTAGAGCCGTGTGTCATCGATGCAGTACTGCTCATCAAGGGCGTCCACGATGGCCTCTGCGAAGTTGTTGTCCTCACGCGAGGTGGCTGCGGTGTTGAGGAACCATTCTCCCTCTGCCGCGGTTCGGTCGTCTTCGGCAATGGCGTAGGCCATGATGAAGCGCTCTTCTTGGGCGAGGGCATCAAACTCATTTTGCTGCGGGAAGTCTTCCTCAGCTCCACCACCGCCGTGGAAGGCAATGATGATCGGCAACGCGACACCCGCGTCTGCTGCGGGCACCGTCAATCGGTACTGGCGCTCCACACCGTCAACGAGCACGACCGTCATGTTCTGCGTGGTGGCCTCTGCCGGTGCCGTGCACGCACCATACACCTCCTCGACCGCATCCCCGCTGGACTGAACACCTCCGCCGTCGCTGCCGAGGCAACCGCTGAGCGGCAGCATCAGCATCAGCAGCACGACACAGACGACGCGCATGGTGTGCAGACGAGACCTGTGGAGCATGTCATTCAATGAGAACAAGCATGAATCAACGTTTCTCTGGACCCAGTCACCTGTGCGCGTTGAGGTGAACCACGCCCACTTCCAGCCGCTCATGCGTCGGGTGAACTTCTACCGCCATGACGGGTACGTCCATCTCGTCCGCGATGGCTTCCGCCGCGGACAAGGGGAATTCGAGGCGCTGGTGCATCGCGTCCCAGCGCGCCCAGCGCTCGGCGAGGCCCAAGGCCTCGCGCAGGTCGGCCAGATCGGATTCGGCGTGTTCGGACGGACAGGGGATCGCGCCAAAGAGCAGGGTGTCGTCCTCAGACAGCACCTCGTAGGGCCGCATGGTGACGGTCGCGCGTCGCTTGAAGCGGTGCCGCAATTGGCCGGCGTCCTTGTAGTGGGCGGTGCAGAACTTCAGGTGGTAATGCGCCTCGAGGTCCGCTGCCAGGTCCTTCATGGCCTGACCGAGTTCCGCGCTGCCTTCCGCGGCCGCAGACATGCCGCCCGCGAGGTTGAACCCGCGCACGTCCATGTTGGTCTGGTTGCCCGTGGTGATCTCCAATTCGTTGAGGTTCAGGAAGGCCACAGGCAGGTCGCACAGGTCACGCACGACCTGCTCCAAGGCCTCGGCCTTGTCCGGCTCACAGGGCAACTCCACACCCGTCGTGATGCCGGCATCGGCTGCGACGGTGATGCTGTTCACGTAATTCGTCGTGCGCAAATCGAGCAGGTGGAAACGCAACTCGTCCAGCCCGGCCTCGGCCAAGCGACCGGCCACCTCGGCGTCGATGGGAATCGAGGTGTAGAGGTGAATGTGGTGATTGGGTCCGAACGCTCCTTTCAATTCGCGAATGGCCTCCAAGGAGCGTTCGAGGTCGAGCATCGGGTCACCACCCGTGATGCCCGTTCCGGTCGCGTCCATCGCGCGGCCCTCTTCGATGACCTCTTCCCAGGTGGAGCACCGGCGCTCGTTGGCGAACATGTCGGGCGTCTCGCGGCGGTTTTCCGACAGCGGGCAGTACGAGCAGCCCCAGTGGCATTTGCCGGTCACAAAGAGCACGAGTTTGCTGCCCGCTTGGCACTGCACGCAGCCCTCGGCTTCGCCCTCCTCGGGCGGGAGGATTTCCGTGGCCATCGGCAGGTGCACGACCATGCGACTCACCGTCCACCCTTCGCGCTTGCGGCCTGAGCGAGCAACCAACGGTGGAAGCGCCGGTCCTGCGTGAGTTCCGGATGGCAGGTCAACGCCAAGCGGGCGCCGTCGAGCAGGCCCACGGGCTCGCCGTCCAACCGAGCCACGACTTCGCCCCGACGCGGTTCTGCGGTGAAGCGTGGCGCACGGATGAACACTCCATGCATCGCGTTGCCTGAGGCTTCCACCCCTCCGACGGGCAGTGCCGTGTGGCCTTCCAACGTGGAGCGGACCTCGTGCATGGCGTTGCGCGGAGCCGGGCACGCGAGGCTGACCTCAAGATCGGCTTCGAAGGAGCGTCGCTGACGCCCCCATCCATTGCGCTCGACCTCGACGTGCAGGTAAGGCTCACGCTCACCTCCGGGCATCGCCATCAGGATGGCGCCTGCGCACGTGCCCAACACCGGTCGCGTCGGGTTGGCATCCATCCATGCAAAAATGGCGTCCAACAATCCGCCCGACGCGGTGGCCAGACGCATGGTCGTTGATTCGCCACCGGGGAGGACCAAAGCATCGAGGTCGACGCTGAGGTCGTCCGCACTGCGCAGCGGGTGAACGGTGACCGCTTGGTCGAGTTGCTGGGCAGCGACCTCGAGGGCCTCGCCGTGTTCGTGACGGGCCCCTTGGACCATCGCCAAACCGATGTGCAGCACGCTTTCGCCGAGCCGGGCTGCCCTCAAGAACACGACCGTTGGTTCAGCACCTCCTGTGATGTGTTCAAGAACCCCATTCAGCATCCTTGAACCATGGCGCACGAAGGCGATTGCTTCCTGGTCCCCGGCCCTGTTCGCATGCATCAATCCTGCTTGGAAGCGATGGCCACCCCGGTCATGACCGCACGAGGCTCAGAGTTCCGTGACGTCATGGCACGCCTCAACTCCGGACTCCGCGTGGCTTTCAACCTCAGCCCCTCCGAACCCGTCCGAGGCACAACGTCGTGGACCGGAGAAGACGGCTACAAGGTCGTGGTCGTGTCTGGATCTGGCACAGCGGCAATGGAGATGGTGATGGCCAACCGCTTCCGTCCCGGCGACCGTGTCTTGGTCCCCACGAACGGAAAATTCGGTGAGCGCGTGGCCCACATGGCCGACCGATACTGTACCCTGAAGCACATCCAGTACGAATGGGGGCGCTCCTTTGACCTCTATGAGATCGAAGAAGAACTCGCCAAGGGTTGCTACGAAGGCCTCGCCATTTGCCACAACGAAACCAGCACGGCGATCACGCAGGACGCTGCCGCGCTTGCGGAAATGTGCCAGCGTTACGACGTCGCTTTCATCCTCGACGGCATCACCTCGGTCGGTGGCCTTCCGGTTCACCCGGAAGCATGGGGAGCGGAGGCCGTGGTCATGGGCGCGCAAAAGTGCACCGCTGGACCTTCCGGCATCGCCGCCATTGCGGTCTCAGAACGCTTCGTGGAGCGCACCAAAACCATCCGTGGTCAAGGCGACAGCAACCCGGTCTACTACCTCGATCTCATTCCTGCGTTCAAGAAAGGCGACGACGATCAGACGCCATGGACGCCGGCCATCAACCTCGCCATGGGTTGGGGCGCCGCCCTCGACGTGTTGCGTGAAGAAGGGCTGGAGGCGCGGTGGGAACGCTGCAGAACCATGGCCGACGGCGTCCGCCGCTTGTTCACCGACGCTGGATTCCAGCTCCTTGCCGATGCTGGACAGCGCAGCAACACCGTGACCGCCGTCCTCTATCCCGAGGGCATTGACGATGCATGGCGCACCCGACTGAAGGAGGTCCACCACACCCAAGTCATCGGAGGCCAAGACGACCTGAAAGGAAAGATGTTCCGCGTCGGATCGATGGGAGAAACACCCATCGACGAAATGGTGGAAGGCTGCCGCAGGATGTTCGCTTGCTTTGCTGAAATGGGCGTGGACCTCCCTGACCTTGACGTCGCGAGTTACTTCGCCTGAGCCCAAAACAGGCGCATGGGCTAAACCTCAGAAGGGGCTGCTTTCGCCATGGAGGGCATCCTGCTCGCTCTTTTGTTTGGGGCGGGAGCCTTCGTGCTCCTTCTTGTTCTTCGCTTGGTCATCGCCGTTCGCAGGTTCAAACTCGAACAGCCTGAAAACGAACGAAACTGGGTGAACGACAACGCAAAACTGACCCGCGCCCACGTCGACGGCAACACGGTTCGCTTGGAGAACGTTCGAGATTTTTCATGGCGAACCACACAAGATTACGACGAGCGCTGGGTCGAGCGAACGGTTCGCTTGGATTTGGTCAGCCGGGTGTGGCTCATCCTCGAATACTTCGAACCCGACAAACCGCAAATCGCTCACACCTTCCTTTCCTTTGAATTCGAGGACGGTCAACGCCTTGCGTGTTCCATCGAGGTGCGACGCGAGCAAGGCGAGCGCTTTCACCCCTTGAAGGGACTCACGCGCCAGTTCGAGTTGATGTACGTCTGGGCCACGGAAGCGGACGCCATCGGCGTGCGCGCCCGATGCCGAAAGCGCTCGGTCACCCACCTGCTCGAGGGGCGTTTTCTCAAGGAGGAAAGCAAACCTGCCTTGTTGGAATCCTACCTCAAGCGCACGAACGCGCTGGCCGATCGTCCCGAATGGTACAACACCATCACCAACACTTGCACGACCAATTTGGTGCAACACGTGAACGACATTTACCCCGGCCGGGTCCCCATGGGTTTGGCCTGGTTGCTCCCCGGCCTGTCGCCCGAAATGATGGAACGCGAGCGCCTGATCCACATCGACGAAGACCTGGCCACCACGATGGAACGAAGCCGAATCGATGAGCGTGCCCTGGATTGGGACGGCACCGGCGACTTTGGGGATTGGGTCAGAAGCGCGTGACGCCACACGCACGCTCATAGGTCGTGCGTCGAACCCGTCGCCATGGAGGACGACGGCAGCCGTCAAATCGGCTACATCGAACTCCTTCGGACGTATCCGACCTTTGCGAAGTACTTCTTCGCCAACATCCTGTCCACCACGGGAACATGGTTCACCACGATTGCGCTGTTCGTCCTCGCCGCTGAAGTCTCGGGTTTGCCCGAGTTGGCGGTCGGTTTG
>DUHJ01000009.1 GCA_013330925.1 Candidatus Poseidoniaceae archaeon
TTGGCGGCAGCAAGGTTGGCCTCGTCATCCTGGGTGACGCCCTTGGCCATAGGCCTGTACAGGTCACAGGACATCTTGTGCTTCAATGCGTCAGCACCAAACAGAACGTCACGCTTGAGCATGTTCCGAGCCACAGGGTCCTTGGGGCGACCGACGATGGTTTCCACGGTGTGGATGGTGCCGGAGCTCGAGGCGATGGTGGATTGGTACGTGCCGAGGTCAATGCCGATGTACAGTCGTTCGCTCATTGTGTCCAACGTCCTATGGTGCACCGACTGCGCGTCCGCCCTTCAAGGTTCACCCTGACCGGAGCGCCCTCATTCGGCTTCCTCATCGGGCCTTGAGGAAAGGACGAACGGGTCCCGCGGGCTCGCAGGGTCCCGTTCGGACCCTCCCCTCCATTGCGTCAGGGCGACCAGCAGCACAAGCAGAAGCCCGGCCAACATCACGGGCCGGAATGAGGTCGTGCCCCCAACCTCCGAATCGATCGCAGGGGGGTCGAAGTACTCGGCTTGAAGCGCGTCAACCAGCATCACCACCTCTTCGGTCGCTTCGGGAGAACCGTTCGTCGTTTCAAAGGTCAAGATCACGTCAATTGAGGAACCGTCAACGATCCACGGGACCGCCCATTCCGAGGCATTCCACGCCATCACGTACGCTCCAAGACCGGTGTGCCGTTGCAGACTGATGGAAATCGGCACGCCGTCAATCGTCAACGAAGCGCTCAGCGTACCTCCGTCGCCGTCGGCGTCACGGACCAACACGTGAACTTCTAACACCTCGCCGGGAGAAAGATCGGCATTCGGAACGAAGGCTTCGACCACCGGCGGCGCATCCGTCGGTCGGCATCCATCAGCCAAGGTCGGCCAGAGTGAATCTGGAACCGTGGTTGGGCACGCATCAAGATGGTCGGGCACACCGTCATCGTCCCCGTCGTCCAAGCACCCGTCCTCGTCCATGTCGGCAAAGCGTGCGTCCTCGTCTGGACAGGTGTCGTCCACGTCGTCCACGCCGTCCATGTCCCGGTCGTCCGGGCAGCCGTCCTGGTCGAGGTCGATGGCCCCACCCGGTTCAGCACCGCATGCATCGTCTTGGTCAACCACGCCGTCACCGTCTGCGTCTAGCGGCCCGGGCGCGCCCCGGTTCGCACCCATCACGGCCAACGCGAACCCAATGCGATCGCCGTCTGCACCAAGGAAGCCCGGAAGGTTTCCTGGAACAACGTGTCGGGCGAGAACCTCCACCGTGACCGAAGAGACGTTGATCAGATCGGCGGCAAGCACGCGGACGCCACGCAAGGTTTCGTTGGAACGCTCGGGTGATGCAACGTCCTCGCTCAACACCGAAGCTCCTGCAAAATCGATGCCAGAGGTAGCCGTTCGGCCGTCGTCGAGGTGGACGTGCAGCACGAGGTCGTCGACCGCCTGACCGCCCAGCGAGGGGTAGGCCATTCGCACTTCGAAATCCTCGCCCGGGCGCGGTTCAAAGGTGCGGAGGTACCGCTCGCCTTCAGCGAGGAAGGGCCCCAATGCACCCGATCCATTCCACGGGCTTTCGTCCAATCGGGCGCTCCCCCCTGAGGCGTTCAAACGCGCTTGCAACATCTCTTCTGGGGATGTGTTGAGCAAACGGTAGGCGTCATGCAGCACGACGTGAGGGGCCATGTCCCATGCATCATCAGCGTAGGACGGCATCAGCAAACGGTCCAAGCGAGGCTGACCCCAACCGTCGTGCGGGTTGCTCAGTCCTGCAGGGCCTGCACCGCCGTTGGCGTGTTCTGCAGGGAGATGCTCAGCACTCAGGGCCAAGGTCGCTCGGAGCATCGGGCCCGAAGGCGTCCAGCCTTGGGCCACCCACGCCATTCCAGTTTGTTCGGGGTTGGCCCACGCGGGCGCTTGTTCGCTGAGGTTGAGGGTGGCTTCGCTGCTTTCACCGCCATGAATCCAGCCTTGTTCGATCATTTGCTGGACCACGCCCGCCGCCGCTGCGGCCATCGGTGTGGCCATGCTGGTGCCGCTGGACCCACGCCAATCTCCGTTCATGCTGTCAAGGTCCCCGTCGGCTTTGGCCGAAACGATGTGCGAGCCAGGAGCGAGCAGGCCGATGCCATCGGTGTCGAAAACGGTCGGCCCCTCTGGTGAGCCCACCCATCGCTCGTCGGGCGTGGCGACCGTGGTGGCGCCGACGGCAACCGCGTTGAGGGCGTTTGCTGGTTCAAGCACCGTGCCACCGTTTCCTGGCGCGATGAAGGCCAGCGTCCATGGGTGCTCCAGGGACCAACGGTCCAACGCCTCGCTCCTGGCCGTGTATTCCGTGGTGTCGTCGCCCCAAGAGTGAGCGTGGACGACAGCACCCTGCAAGGCGGCCTCGGACAGCAATTCGTCGAAGGACGGCGGCACCCACCCCGACCCGTTTACGATGTCGGCCACCACGAGCCTTGCGCCGTGAGCCAGCGAGACGCCTTGGCCCGGGCCATCGGAACGGTTCCAATCGACAGGCTCGCATCCCAACGTTCCCGCCGTGTGTGTGCCGTGGCGGTAATCGTCGTGACCGGGCGTGTCGTTG
Organism: Candidatus Poseidoniaceae archaeon; assembly: GCA_013330925.1. GTDB lineage: Archaea > Thermoplasmatota > Poseidoniia > Poseidoniales > Poseidoniaceae > MGIIa-L3 > MGIIa-L3 sp11892u. The sequence continues at coordinate 2,566 of DUHJ01000009.1, forward strand.
CCGTCGACGCTGGTGTTCAGAAGGACCACCTTGCGATGGTCAGGGCCGGGTGTGCCCACCACGGCAACCCCGTCACGGAAACACGCATGATCCAAGTCCAAGCCGCTGTCGGCCGTGGCCAAGACAACGCCGCTTCCGTTGAGTCCCAAGGACCACAGCGGCATGCCGTTTTGCGCTCCAGATTGGAGCAACCCTGCCCCCCGGTCGTTCCGGGCTTCCGCGGTCAGCACCGGCTCGATCCGTTGCACTCCCGGCCAGTATTGTTGGCTTGGATGAAAGGCCGTGGTGAGGATTTGCGTGCTGCGCAGCATCGCATCCACGTCCGTCGGGCCGCCGACGGCAGCCAAGTGCTCCACGGCGGCATGAGGGAGACGAGGTTCGAAGACAAGCCGGACCTCTTGCCCAGGGTGGAAGGCAGACACGTCAAGCGAGGGGGCATCATGCAACTGGAACCCCTCCGGAGGCGGCGTCCAACCGTCGTGCCAGACGACGGCTTCCGTCCACGTGGCCAACCTGAGAAGGTTCCAACCGTCGCGCGTGAGGCTCGACCAATCCGATTGGGTCCACACACCCTCCTCGATCTCCAACACAGCAAGGCCGGCTTCGTGAGATGGCGACGCCATTGGCCCAAGCCCCGCTCCGAGCAGCAGAACCAGCATGAAGGCGGCGCGCACGCTCCCAGCACGCAGACGGTCCCTATCAACCCCGGCGGGCCCCCGCCGCCGCGTTTAAGACCGAACGGCCGGTCGCCGGCCCCATGAAGGCCTTCCGCGTCAAGGGCATCGTGCCTTTCGGACAACAACGCCAAGCGTTCTCGATGGACCTCCCCGCTGCCGATTCGGCCGATGCCGAACACCGGGTCTACTCCATCATGGGCAGCCGGCACAACGCAACGCGTCGTTCCATCGACTTGCAATCCGTTACCGAGATCGACCCCCGCACCTCCCAAGAGCCGACCGTGCTCAACCACTTCCGTGAGGAAATCGCCGCCGCTGGCGGCCCCATTGCTCCCACGGAAGAAGAATGACCGTCGCGGCATTCATCAAGGGCGGCCGTCCCCGCTGAGACGGTGTCCACCGAACCACGTGCTGAATTGCAGCGGCTGGCCCGCACCGTGGAGCGGAGCCGTCAACGTTTGGAAGAACTTGACCGGCGAAAGCAGGGCGTGCTGGAGGTCGTGGAAGACCACCGCCGCACGGCAGCGGTGCTGACCTCGCTGATCGAATCTGCAGACACAGGCACCGCAAGCGGACATGTCGGCATCGGAGCTGGCGTCAGCCTCCCCCTTGCACCGTCCGACGCCGAAGGGCGCTCCATCGTTGACCTTGGCAGCGGCGTGTACGGTGAGCGCACTTGGACCGGCGCGTTGGAGGTGACCCTGCAGCGGCAGAAGGACCTCGAAAGCATCGTGGCCGAACTCGAGGCACGGATGACCGAATTGGAAGAAGACGTGGCTCAGAACGCGATTGCGTTCAACACCATGGCCGAGAAGATCGAAGCAGACGCCAAACCCGAGGCGCCACCCGCTGAAGCCAAGGAACCCGAGGCCGAAGCCGAGGCCCCCTCACAACAACGCTCGCCGGCCCCCCGCCGTCGACGCTTCGGCTCAGAGCTGACCCTGGACGACTAAGGTGAGACCATGGGCCTGTTCGATCGCTTCCGCCGCCGTGTAAAGGAAACGGTGGACGCATCCGACGCGGAAGGCATGCTCGCCGAGGACGGCTCGGACGAAGCCATGGCTGCCCTCAAGGCGCGCGAAGAAGCCGAGGCTCGACCACGCGCGCCGACGAGCGCACCATCTCCACCCCCAGAGGCCGACGACTGGGAGGACCCTGCGGACGACGATTGGGAGGAGCCCAAGGACGATTGGGAAGCGCCAGAAGACGATTGGGAATTGCCGGAGGAGGAACCCACACCTGCCCCGGCCCCCAAAGCACGCCGCCGTGATCCTGTCGCGTCCAAGGTTGAACTCCGAATGATGCGCTCAACCACCGGGCGGCAACTGGTCGAAGTTGCACAAGCACCTCGTGGGTCGAGCGTCGAGGCGAACATCACCACCGAGACCGGTGACGACATCCGCATTGACCTCGGTGGCGGCGTGGTCAGCGAAGGCGGACGCGTGATCAAACCCAGCAAAGCCCTTGACGACCTTCTCGAAGAACTCGAATGGGCATTGTTGGAATCCGACGTGTCTTCGGACGCCGTGAGCGGTGTCGTTGACGCGCTTCGCAATCAGTTGGTCGGGGCTCGCCTTCGTCGAGGAGCCGACCTTTCGAAAGTTCTCGAGGCCAGCCTGAAGCGCGCCCTTCGTTCGCTTCTTGAGGCGGGGTACTGGGATTTCGACGCGACCGTCTCCAAGGCTTTGGCCGCCGACGATGCACCCGTGGTCATCATGCTCGTTGGCGTCAACGGTACCGGCAAGACGACGACGACGGCGAAGTTGGCGCACCGCCTGATGGCGCAGGGCCATTCGGTCATCGCCGCCGCTGGCGACACCTTCCGCGCAGGGGCGATTCAACAGCTCGAGCAGCATTGCGAGAACTTGGGTGTTCGTTGCATTTCCAGCCAACGCGGTGGCGACAGTGCCGCCATTGCACGCGATGCCATTGCCTCGGCGAAGGCGAAGAACATCGACGTGGTGTTGGTGGACACCGCAGGCCGGATGCAGAACAAAACCAACCTCATGAACGAACTCGCCAAGGTTCGCCGCGTTGCAGACCCTCACCTGACCCTGTTCGTCGGCGACAGTTTGGCCGGAAACGACGCCGTCGAGCAGGCACGCATGTTCCAATCCATGCTCCAATTCGACGGCGCGGTGTTGACCAAACTTGACACGGACGCCAAGGGGGGGGCCGGTCTTTCGATCGCCTTCGCGACCGGGCGCCCCATCGTGTTCGCAGGCATGGGTCAAGGCTACGAGGACCTGACGCCCTTCGATCCCGACTGGCTGATCGAGGAAATTTTCGAGTGAGGGAGACGCATGGAAACCGTGTTCCCAGACGAATCGACGGAACGCCTGTTCCAACTGATCCACATGCTGCAGCGGACGGCCCTGTTGAACATGGGCCACCTCCCACACCCCGAAGGAGGATTCCGATTCAACCTCCCCGAAGCCAAGGAAGCCATCGACCTCATCGGCGCTTTGCACACCACGACCCGCGGCAATTTGGACGGAAGGTCACAAGCCCTGCTCGATGGACTGCTGTCCGAATTGCGGCTTCAATTCGTCAAAGCGCCCGGGCGTCAACGGCAACTCGAGCAAGAGGAACGCGACGCGGAGACCGTGAAACAGACCTTCGCTTCTCCTCGGGACGGTCCGAGCGAGTCCCTGTGAGGACGAACCGGCGCATCCTTCATGTCCGGCCACGCGGTGGGTTGGAGACATGACCGACTCGGACGTCGCCCCGACCGTCCTGCTGGTCGACTCGAATCCGATGAACGTGCTTCGTTTGACGGAACTCTTGCAGGGGCGAGGTTTCGAGGTCAGCGTCTGCGAGGACGGTGACGAAGCCGTGGACGAGTACATCCGCCTCGACCCGGAATTGGTCGTGCTCGCCCTCGATCTCCCCTCTCTTGACGGCCACCTTGCCGCGTTGGAAATGCGCGAGCACGGCGGCGACGAACGCATCTTGTTCGTTGCACCTCGCCGCATGCTTTCCCTTGCGAAGGACGCAGGATACAGTGCGGGCGCCGTTGCGGTCTTGGAAAAACCGGTCACGCGCAGCGCCCTCGACGCGGTGTGGTCGGCCGTGGAAGGCCCCGTGCCTGAAGCGCCGGGGCTTGAAGATCTGGAGGAGCTTTACCCCGACCGTTCACCGCCCGCGCTCGAGCTTCAACTCCCCGATCTTCCGCTCCCACCCCTCCCGGCGCTGAACGAGGGCGGCGAATTGCCCCCCCTCCCCGCCCTTCCGGCTTTGGATGTCGTGGTCGAAGAGGCACCTCCCAAGCGGCGCAAGTGGGGCAGAAGGCTGCTGCTGCTCGTCCTTCTGGGAGCAGCAGGTGGCGCAGGCTACGCCTATCAGACCGGGATGCTCGTCATCTGAACGGAGGCTGCGGGCCGATTTCCATCAGACGCCCGGGTTGAATGGTGGAGCCCGCTGGTGCACGGACGACTTCCTCGATGTCGAGGTTCCCTTCGTCGAAGAGCGACATGTCACCGGCCGCCAGCCGGGCATCAAGGGCCTGATCGCGTCGGGCTGCCGCCCTGACCATCCACACCAAGGCCGCCACAGCAAGGGCCGCCAACATCCAGCCGAACAGGTCGACGGCGTCCATCAGGCCCCGCTCCGCTCGAGGAGGGCGCGCCACGAAGCCTCGGCGTAGGCCTTTGCGGCCTGAACCGGGTCGTCCGCCCGATGAATGCCCGACCCGACGATGATGGCGTCCGAACCGGCCAACACCGCGTCCCTTGGATGGCCGTAGCGTTGACCCATGGCTCCGTCTCCCACGGCGAGGTTGACCCCAGGCGTCCAAATCATTCGACCTTCGCCCACGCGACGACGCAAATCCCGCAATTCGTCGGGCCGGCTTCCGTTTCCGATGAATCCCATCACGCCATCATGCCCTTTGCCATGCGCCACGACGGCGTCCGAATAGGGTCCTGCCAACAAGTTGCCGCGGCTGGACATCTGAGCCAGCAAGAGCACCCCGCCATCACGGTTCACGTCGGACCACGCGGCCATGCAACCGTCGACGATGTCCGGTCCTGAGATGAGGTGGGCCGTGACGAGGTCCGCCCAGCCGGCAATGCCGTACAGGCCATGCATTTGCTTCTGCGTGATGCCCCCGATGTCGGCGAATTTTCGGTCCTCGAAGAGCAACAGGTCGGCCGCGTCGGCCGCCGCCCGAACTTCCATCCACCCTTCTATGGTCCAATCTTCGACGACGTCCACGTGGGTTTTCAGGGCAGCCAGGGACGGGCCCACGCTCTGGACCAAGGCCAACAGGTCGCTCATTCGGGTGCGGTCGGCGGCGAGGCAGACCAGGCTTTCCGAGCGCGCAGCCGTGGTCATGTATTGACGCGCGATGGGCGTGGCCATGGCGCTCCAACGCTCGCCCCACGCCTCCGCCGGCTCCATGGTGCCTGTCCCGTGCCCAGCCCCTCAAGGGTTCCGGCTCAACGGTCGTCGAGCAAAGCCTCAAGGCCGCTCCTGAAGGCGGCCACAGAGCGTCTGTGATCGACCATGCGGGTGTGTTCACGTGCGAGACGACCGTAGGCATCTCGATCGTCGTAGACGGCACGCAACGCGTCGATGACGTCGTCGACGTCATGGCCGTCCTGCACCAAGCGACCTCCTTCGCCCAACGCCTCCCGTTGCGAACCCACGTCTGACGTGACGCTTGGAACACCAAAGAGGCCGGCTTCTCCGATGACGCGCCCCCAGGATCCTGTGGTTTCGAAGAGGATGAGGTGCACGTCGATTTGGGCGAAGAAGGTCGCGGCGTCCACGTGTCCAAGCACCCGAGCGTTGGGGTGGCGCGCAAGTTCTTGCGGGTAGGCGCTGCCTCCCGCGATGTGGACCTCAGCGTCAGGCCATCGTTCATGCAAGCGAGGAAGGAGGCGGTGGTACATCCGAAGGCCCTTCTCGGGCGTGACGACCATGATGCCGATGACGGGAGGCGCGCCATCCCCGCGCGCGGCTTGTTCGGATGCTCGCAAGGCGTTCACCTCGTCCATGGTTCCGAACCGCCCTTCGAAATCAATCGGCAGCGGAACGCTGTGCCCACGCCGAATGGAAAACCGCGATCGGATGTCGCTGAGCAACCCCTCGCCCGCGGCACAGACGAGGGCGGCTTCTTCCATCACGGGGCGAAACCGTTCCTCAAGCCGGAACACGGTGTCGTCTCGCACGAACATCACGTAAGGCATGTTTCGAGCGCGGAAGGCTTGGGCAGCACCCGGGGCCCATTCCAATTGGGTCAAGCCGATGCCGCCGGTGTGTTCCAATCCGTCGAGCCAAGCACCGACCCGTGAGGCAAATTGAGGGGTGCGCCTGGCGATGTGGCGGTCATGGGCCCACTTGCGACGACGACGCTCTCCCTTTCGTTCACGCAGGCCCCACGCCACCTTCGACCAAACCCCTTCGATGGCCAGGTCCGTGGTCGTGAATTGCACCTCTGCTTCAAGCAAGCCAATGGGGTCTCCTCGGTCGTGGCTCGCAAAGGCGTGCACGGTCCAAGCCGGATGCGTCGGAGTGTCCCCCGCGACCGTCATCGGGACGTACTCAGGGGCCGTTTCCAGTGTGGGCCCGGACACGGCGAGACCGTTGAGAAGGGCCGCCAAGGAGCGTTCCGCACCCCCTCCTGGCGGGTCGAGGTCCCGCACCGCGGCGAACAGGCGTCGGTTGCTCACGCCCCCGCCTTCGCTTCAACCCCTTTGAGCGTGGTGGGCCCTGACGTCGTCACCCCCTCGTCATGACGTGCTCGGCAGGAAGGCGTGCCCAACGTGGTCAAGCACGGGAATCGCTTCCTTCGGCCAAAGCCCCTCGCTCTGCAGGCGCTCCCGCAACGCATCAGGTACGCGAGGGTAGTCAAGGTCCGAACGAAGGTCTCGGTAGTAGGACCAGTGCCGATCGAAGTGATGGTTTTGCACGCCTGCACCGAGGTAGATGGAGTACTTCGGTCCACGTGTCCGCCCGCCACAGTGAAGCACGCGGTGGTCAAAAATCACCACGTCACCGGGTTCTGTGGCGATCCATTGCGCACGAGCAAAGGCAAGCCTCTGCCCCATGACAAGACGACGAACGGTGGAGAACCTCGGCGCACGACGCTCCCACTGCACCAAGCGTGATTCGCGACGGTGCGAGCGAGGGATCAGCCCGAATTTGAAACCGGACTCGGCATGCGTCTGGAGGTAAAGTGCGATGCGAGCGCACCGGTACGGAGCCGCCGCCTCGTCCCAATCCTCGCCCTCGCCGAAACCTCGGTGGACGTTGTCCCGGTGCCAGCCTGGCGATGAATATCCGGCGTGCAGGTCGTTGTGGTGAAGGTAGACGGCATCCGGGCCGAGCACTTCACGCGCCAACCCAACGAGGCGCTCGTCGAAAAGGAGGTGTTGAAACGCAGGCACGCTGGCCACGCCAGCGGGGGCCGTCCATTTTCGAGGAACGCCGTCATCGACGTCCTCGAAATCGGCGTCGGTGACGCCTGAATGCTCGACCAAGCGATGCCGCAAATCCAGGGCCTCGTCAACACCCAACAAGCCGCGCACGACCACGAATCCGTCGCGGCGGTACGCCTCCTGCAAGCCTGCGAAGCGGTTGGACATGCAACCCAAGACCTTCCAAACGCGTTCATCAAGGCTTGGGTCGCTATAAGCAGAAGACGCTTCGTCAGGACGGGGAGACCATGCGCGCGCTCGTGGTCGCCGGAGAAGCCCCGACCAACCGCCAACACGTGGCGTCGGTGCTCGAGGCCATGGCCGAAGCGGGCGACGAAGCCGTCTTGGTCATCGGCCGCACCATACCCGGCCCTTACGCCTACGAAGCCAAGTCAAAGATGAGCCGCATGATCAACGGCTTCCTCTGGGCCCGTTTTGGCTGGGCCCGCAACCGTTACCGCGGCGGCGACTGGCGGTGGGAGGACGTCACCGGCAACGGAGTTGAGCCCAGGGGCACCACGTGGCCGACCGCGTTCCCTCCGGCCCGGGGCAGGCTACCGTGGACCCCTGACGTGGTCATCGTGGTCACCCCCAACCAAGGTTGGACGAAACATCAGGTCGTGCCGTGGGCCCGACATGCGGGCATTCCCGTGCTTTCCATCGATCATGGCTCGCCGACCTTGACGTGGCCTTGGTTGACGTACCGCGGCAGCATGATGGGGTGCAACGCCAACGCCGTTTGGTCGGAGGTATGCCGCGACATCAACGTCGGCGTCGGCGCGCCGGCCGAGGGACAGATCATCACCGGATCACCTTCCCTTGACGGCTTGGACACGGCCGGTGATGCCGATGTTCACGCCGCACTTGGGATTGAACCGGATCGAAGGATTGTGCTGATGCTCGGTTCGCACCGCCCTCCTGTGAAAGGCCCGGCCGACGCGCTCTTTCGCGCAGCGTTGGATGCCTTCGGAAACCGGGACGACCTCGCCTTTGTCCACAAGCCACACCCTGTGGAAATCAGCCAAGGGTCCGTGCTTACGATGCCTGAAGGCGTCGTGACAACGACCGACCAGGACCTCTACCTGCCCTTGGTCCGGCACGCAGCGGTGATCCTCTCCCCTGCGACCTCTGTCGTCATCCCTGCCCTCGCCTACCGAACGCCCTTTGTCAACAGCATCTCGCCCGACGACGGCGCGGCCCCAGCCGCGGAAGTGATGGCGCTGTTCGACGTGTTGGAGGGAGCGGTCTTCGGCCCGGATGACCTTGCCGCTGTGCTCGACAAAGGACTCCGCCCCGACGCTGCGGCGTGCGAACGGGCATTCGCCCGCCTCGGGCACCGTGCAGACGGCAGGAACGGCGCTCGAGTGGCCTCTTTGGCACGGTGGTTGGCGAACGGAGGCATCCCGAACGAATGGACCGGCGAAGAATGAGAGGCCTATGGTCCACAGGCTGATAACCTCGGGTCCGGTGTCGCCGAACATGGCCATCAGCGATATCGCCGAAGCCGTCGCCGCCGGGCAGACCTACATCATCGCAGAAATTGGCCAAAATCACCAGGGCGAGATGGCCATTGCGAAGCAGTTGATCGACACCGCCGCAGACGCCGGCGTCAACGCGATCAAGAGTCAGAAGCGGCACACGCGCACGCTGTTGACCCCTGAACAATACGACCGCCCCTACGCGTCGCCCAATGCGTTTGCCGACACCTACGGCGCCCACAGGGACGCCCTCGAACTGTCGGTGGAGCAGCACATGGAACTTCAGGCACATGCCACCAGCCGCGGTGTGGCTTACTTTGTCTCTGCATGGGACCCGGTCAGCGCCGGACAAATGGCAGAGGCCGGCATTCCGATGTTCAAAATCGCCAGCGCCAGCATCACCGATGAGGAGACTGTGCGTGCGATGCTTGCGGCCGAGGTTCCGATGATGATGTCCACCGGAATGAGCACCGAGGAAGAGATTCACACCTGTGCAGAGTGGCTCCGGACCTCCTCTCAGCCCAAGGTGATGTTCCACTGCACGTCGACGTACCCTGCCAAATTCGAACAACTCAACCTTGCTTACATGGCCACGCTTCAGGAACGTTACCCGGATTTCATCCTCGGTTTCTCCGGACATCACCAAGGCATCGCGATCGACATCGCAGCCGTTGCGATGGGTGCGAAAGTGCTCGAACGCCACTTCACCCTCGACCGAGCCATGCGCGGCAGCGACCACGCAGCGAGCCTCGAAGTCCCCGGGCTGCAGAAGCTCGTGCGTGACGTGCGGGCGTTCGAAGTGGCCCTTGGGGACGGCGTCAAGCGCGTCTACGACGAGGAAGTCCCCATGCGGGCCAAACTCCGACGCGTCCAGTGAGGGTTCACCGTGTCCGTCGTGGCCGTCATTTGCGCACGCGGCGGTTCCAAGGGCATCCCACGCAAAAACGTCCGGCCTTTTGCCGGTCACCCGCTGATTGCTTGGACCATCCGTGCGGCGCTTGCCGCAGAGGGCGTGGACCACGTCGTGCTCTCCAGCGAAGACGATGAAATCCTCGCCGTGGCCGAAGCCCATGGCGCGCTGACGCATCGCCGTCCTGATGCGCTGGCGACGGACGAAGCCGCCACCGAGCCGGTGGTCATCGACGTGCTCAAGCACCATCCCGAAGCACAGCAGGCAAACATCGTCGTGTTGATGCAAGCCACTTCTCCACTGACTTTGCCCGGCGATCTTGACGCGGCCTTGCGACAGATGGCCGCCCAAAATCTGGACAGCATGCTCTCAGTCGTCGAGAACCACGTGTTCCAATGGTCGCTCGGTGATGACGGAACCGCAACGCCGCTGAATTACGATCCACAGCAACGCCCCCGCCGGCAGGACATTCCCGATCGCGTGGCCGAAAACGGTGCGTTCTACCTCGCCACGCGCGAAGTGTGGGAGTCGCAGGCGTGCAGGCTCGGTGGGCGGACGGGCGCTTTTGTCATGCAACCCTGGCAAGCATGGGAAATCGACACGGAAGACGATTGGATGCGGCTGGAAACGCTCGTGCGCGAGCGAAGCCTTGAGCCGGCCTGATCAAGGCAAGCGTCCGGCCATGGGCCCGAGGCCTTTCGCTGCCCGGATGATTTCGGCCAATTCACGGACGGCTTCTTGGCCGCCACGACGGCACAGCACGAGGTCCGCTGCCGCCTTGACGGCGGGGTGAGCGTTGGCTGGAGCGATGCAGAGGTCTGCTTCGCCAAAGGCGGCCAGATCCGGAAGGTCGTCGCCGACGAAAGCAATCGTCCCCTCGCCAAGTGCATGCCGAGTCCGGATGTCGTTGACGACCACGGCTTTGTCGGAGGCGCCCACATGGATTTCCGGCATCTGGAGCTTTTCCATGCGTGCGCGGGTGATTTCGGACGCCTCGCGGCTGACCACGCCGATGATCATGCCATCGTCGCGAAGCATGCCGAGCCCATGGCCGTCGATGACGGAGAAACGTCGCGCCTCCGAACCGTCGGCGCCCCTGAGGACCGTGCCGTCCGTCAGCACACCGTCGACGTCGAGCAACAGCATCTCGAGGCGCGCCAACCGGGCGGCTTGTTCAGGAGATGGACGAACCCAATCGCTTGGCCAGTCCATGTCATGCCTCCTCGTCGCCGTTGCGCCGAGCAGCAGCGGACTGCCGCGCAGCTTCGACCGCGCCGTCGGGCAGGAAGGTGAATTCCGGGACCGGTGTGCCGAGGCGCTCGTCAAGTTCGGTCACCATCCGCTCAAACACTTCCAGTTCCGGCATGGAGGCCAGCCATCGTTCCATCCACTCGGCTTGGGCCTGAATGCGCTCGTCTTCAGGATGCATGGTCTTCATCAGCGTCGACAGTTGCCCAATGATGACGGCATCGCGTGGCGTCAAAAGATAGGTCGCGAAGGGGTTTCGCTCGATGATGACGTTCTGATGTTCCTTCCACAACGAGAGGAATTGGTCGTAGATGTAACCGACGAGCAGCACGGTGAGCAACACCATCATGGCGATCGACGCCAAGCCAACGTAGGTGGCAGGGACGCCCGCCCATTGCGTGTCCGCGTTGAAACGCCAGGACACGTAGGGCCAAATCAACAGGGTCAGCGTGACGCACCAGAACCCCATCGAAATGAGGCTCTGCGATTGCTGCAAGCGCCAATACTGACGCATGAACCACTTCTTCCCGACCTCTGCAGGACCAGCGCCCATGCACCTTGGTCGAACGGGTCCGGCTTGACGTTTCCCGTCTGACGGGCGCCCTTGCACGCGTTCAGGCGAGGGCGTCAGCGTGATGAAGGGCAACGTTGAGGCCCCTTCATGCGAGGGCGTGCCGCGGTGCTGGCGTTGCTCGTCCTCTGCATGCCGCTCTCGGGGTGTTTGAGCGATGCTCCGTCGGCCGAAGGAGACGGCGACGACGACCGCCTTCGCCTCGAAGACCGCCATCTCGTGGATTGGAATTGGACCGGCTCCTACAGCCGGGTGCTCGAAGACGGGCCCTACACGGCCCTGCCCGTTCAAGAGGCGCTTGTCGAGGTTGACACGTCGGACATTTGGGAAACGGGCCCCGCCACGTCCGAAGTGCACCTGTCCTACTGGTTGCCCTCAAACACCGAAGCAGGCGCACAGGTGCCGGTGATCGCCGTCATTTCCCCCTACTATTCCTATGGACCACAAGGCTCCGAATCGTCGCCAACCAACGTCGTCAGCCCCGGGCGTGGTGAGTTCATTTTCGAGAATTACGTCCCCCACGGCTACGCCCTCGCGCAGGTCGCCGTGTTCGGCACCGAGGAGAGCAGCGGCTGCTTCGATTACCGAGGCGCCGGCGAAGGCCTTGGCATCCATGCGGCGGTGGAGTGGCTTGGGCAGCAAGAATGGTCCAACGGCCACGTCGGCCTCTACGGGAAATCCTACGAAGGCGCGACGCAATGGGAGGCCGCCGCCATGGGCAGCGAGTACCTGAAGACCATCGTGCCCATTTCGGGCACCACGGCCCTGCATCCCCTTCTCTACAAGAACGGGAGCGCAGAGGCCCGTTCTCAGGTCATGCACATGAATTACTTCTCCAGCACCGTGGACTACAACGGCGACGACCTCGACAACATCTGCCCCGACATCGTCGAGGGGCTCTTCGCCGGACCCGTGACCTATGTGGCCGGTGAGATGGACCCCTACATGGAGAACTATTACGACGAGCGAAGCCACATCGACAAGGCCTTCCAAAATTGGAACGGCAGCGTGTATTGGATTCAAGGCATGCAGGATTGGAACGTCGACCCGCACCAGGTCTTCGGCGGTCCGTCAGGGACGGTGTGGTACCAGGCCTACGTCGATGCAGGCTACGACGTTCGCGGGATGCTCGGCCAGTGGGAACACAACTACCCCGATCAATGGAGCAAGCACAACGCTCAGGATCCGGGATACGGCGGTGAAGCCATCGCTGAAATGACGCGCTGGGATTGGGCCGAGGATCTGTTGGAGTGGTTCGACTACTACCTCAAGGGAGAGGGGCAACAACCGGACCTTCACGCGCAAATTCAGCGCAACGACGGGCAATGGCGCGTGGAATCAACGTGGCCACCGCTCGATGCTGAAGCCACGCCGATCAACCTCAGCGACTGTTCGGCCGACGGCAGCTGGGTGGGAGGCGCCTCCGTGGCCGGTGGTGGAATTCAATCCGTGACCGTGGATTGCCCTTCGTTGAGCGAGAACGACCTCCACATCTCCGGACTCCCCACCCTTCACCTCCAAGTCAGCCCGACCTACGACGGCGGGCAGGTCTTCGTTGAATTGCAGGATGCAGAAACCGGGTTGCGCCTGGGCCATGCCACGATGGACGTCCGGTACCATGCCGGCGGGTACGACCCTCAAACCGTGGCGCCCGGGAGCGCGGTGACGATGTACATGGAATTCCAAGGCATGGACGTGGTCTTGCCTGCAGGCCACGGCTTGCGG
>DUHJ01000057.1:0-13810 GCA_013330925.1 Candidatus Poseidoniaceae archaeon
CCCGCTGACCTGCCCCTTCACGTCCACATGCTCGAGCCGCGCCGCGGCCTGCACGGGGAGACCGCCCTATGGGCGAAGATCGACGGCCGCCAGCCTCGGCCTGTGGTGCTGACGCGCCTTTTGCTCACCGCGCCACGACGCCGGGACCGCGCCTTGGTGCGCCGCATGGCGGCCCGTCGCCGCTGTACCATCAGCGGAAATTCACCTTACATTCAATCGCGCATCCCCGCCGTCTTTGGCTTGGACGCAGGCGTGTTTCTGCCTTGTGTGGACACCGCCGTGTGGGCGCGCGATGGGGCAGCGCCCGAGCCGGAGGGCCACGTGCTGACGGTGGGTCGCGCAGCATGGGCCAAGGGCACCTGGGAATGCATCGACATGCTCGTCGGCACCGGTCTCGCCTTGGTGCACGTTGGTGGCGGTGATGCGGCTGACCTCGAGCGGCTCAAGGCCCACGCTGAGGTCGTCGGCGTCTCGCTCCACATCGCGCCTCGCCTCAGCCACGACGACCTCGCGCAGCGCATGGCCACGGCCCGAGCGGTCATTTCCTTCGCTCACGGCGAGCCCTTCGGCCTGACGCCCGTGGAGGCCCACGCCGTCGGCACGCCGGCCCTGATGGTCAACGACGGCGGCTTTGGCACCACGATCACCGACGGCGTCTCCGGCCGCTTGCTGCCGCGCAACGACCGCGCGGCATGGCATGCTGCCCTTGAGCAAGCGGCCGACATGGACACGCGCAAAGCCTGGAGCGAAGCCGGACGGGTTCGCATCGCTGACCTGGGTCTCGACCCCGCGTCGCGCGCTCAGGACTTGCGGAGCATCGTCGACCGCTTGCTGGCCTGATGCGACCACCACCGAGCAGGCGCAGCGACCCCCAAGGCTGATGCCTGAAGCGGCCCGTGGATGCGCCATGGACCTGCGGGACCTCGCGTGGATGGTGCGCCATCTCGATGAGCCTGTGTCTGCCGTCCACCTGTTTCCCGACGGTGGGCTCATCGCCGGTGGTTGGGACGGATGCGTCAAGCGCTGGGACGAGCAGGGCGAACTGCTCTGGTCGGCGTCGACGCCTGATCGCGTGATGGCCGTCACGCCATGGGGCGACACGTTGGCGCTGACCGCTGGACTTCACGTGGTCGTGCTTGACCTGGCCACCGGCGAGGAGCGCTGGTCGCGTCCGCTCGAAGGCAGCGCTGACCTGCAATCCGTGGTCGGTGAACACCTGCTGACCACCTCCTCGGTCTACGACATTGAGCACTTCGACTTCCTCGAATCCGCCTTCTGGCTCCATGACGCCAACGGCGAGGAACTCCACGTCCATCGCCTCGACGAACGGCCGTGGGACGTCATCGAACACGACGGTGAGCTGCTCTTCGGCCTCGGACGGCCGCGCGGCGGCTTGTTGGCCACCAAGGACGGACGGACCTTTGAGCACCGTCCAATCGCCGAGCTTGCGGTCTTGGCCATGGCGCACGACGCGGCTGGCCCGCTGGTGTTGTCCAGCCTTGGTGACCTGGTGCGAATCAACGGCGACCACGTCGAGGGGCTTGCCAACGCGGACGCGATGCACACCGGTGACGGGCGGGTGTTTCTCAGCGACGAGGCTGGGGGCTTCGCCTGCATCGACCGCGGCGTGGCTTGGTCGGTCAAGGGCGCACCCGTGACCGCGGCGGCTGCCGTGGAAGGCGAGGACGGGTTCGTGGCCGTGGCCCGCTGGTCGGGCGCGCAAGGCCACCTGGAATTGGTCGAGACGGACGGCACGAGCCTCGTGTCTCATGAGGTGGCCAAAATCGAGGCCATGACGGCTGAAGGTTCGCGGCTCGCCATGGGCACGCAGGCGGGCGACGTCATCGTCCTCGATGCGCCCATGCTTCGGCGCAGGCTCGCCCGTGACGAGGACGAAACGGAAACCGTGGACGACGAAGCGGCCGCACACCGCGCCGCGATGTTGGCCAAACTGAAGGCGCTTCGAAACTGATCAGGCCGAGGGCCCGGTCATGTCCTCGGGACGAACCCACGCGTCAAACTGCTCCTCGGTCAGGGCGTTGAGCGCGAGGGCAGCCTCACGCAGCGTGGTGCCTTCCTCGTGCGCCTTCTTGGCGATCTTTGCCGCCATGTCGTAGCCGATGTGGTTGTTCAGCGCGGTCACGAGCATTAGCGAGTTCTCGAGGTGGTCGCCGATGGCGGCGAGGTTTGGCTCCATGCCGTCGACGCACTTCGTCCGGAAGGCGCGGCAAGCGTCCGTGAGCAGGCGCGCGCTGTGCAGGAGGTTGTGGATCATCATCGGCTTGTACACGTTGAGTTCGAAGTTGCCTTGGCTGCCACCGATGGTGATGGCCGTGTGGTTGCCCATGACCTGACAGCAGACCATCGTCATCGCTTCGGCTTGCGTCGGGTTGACCTTTCCAGGCATGATGGACGAGCCGGGTTCGTTGGCCGGCAGCGCGAGTTCACCAAGGCCACAGCGGGGCCCAGAACCGAGCCATCGGACGTCGTTGGCGATTTTCATCAGCGAAGCAGCGAGCGTGTTGAAGGCTCCAGAAGCAGCGACCACGGCGTCGTGGGCCGCCAGTTGGGCGAACTTGTTCGGTGCGGAGACGAAGGGCAAGCCGGTCGTTTCGGCGATGGCCGCGGCCACCCGCTCGGCGAAGTCTGGATGCGTGTTCAGGCCGGTGCCCACGGCGGTGCCGCCGAGCGCCAACTCGTGCAGGTCCTCGACCGCGAAGGAGAGGCGGCGCAGGTCCGCGTCCAGTTGGGCCACCCAGCCGCCGGCTTCCTGTCCGAGGGTGAGCGGCACGGCGTCCATGAGGTGGGTTCGGCCGATTTTGACGATGCCCGACCATGCTTCGGCCTTGGCCGCCAGCGCGTCGCGCAGGGCGGCCACGGAGGGAATGACCTCGTGGACGATGGCTTCGGCCCCGGCGATGTGCATCGCGGTGGGGAAGGTGTCGTTGGAGGACTGCGCCCGGTTGACGTGGTCGTTGGGATGCACGGGCGACTTGCTGCCGAGCACGCCGCCGGCCATCTCGATGGCCCGGTTGGCGATGACCTCGTTGGCGTTCATGTTGGATTGGGTGCCTGAGCCGGTCTGCCAAACGCGCAGCGGGAAGTGGTCGTCGAGTTTCCCGTCGATGACCTCCTGGGCGGCGGCGGCGACCAGGTCACCGACCGAGGCGTCAAGTTGGCCAAGGGCGACGTTGGTGCGCGCAGCGGCCTGCTTCAGGATGCCGAAGGCACGGACCACGCCGCGGGGCATGGTGTCCTCACCGATGTCGAAATTGATCAGCGAGCGGGCGGTCTGGCAGCCGTAGTAGCGGTCGGCTGGAACCTCGAGTTCGCCCATGGTGTCGGCTTCGATGCGCACGTCGCCCATGCGTCACTGGCATGGCGGACCGTCCATGTCCCTTTCCGTTGTAATCGAACCTTTATCGCAAAAACTTGCATAGTGCTTTGAAACTCCTTGCTCTGGGAGAAATAAGGCGCCTGAGGCCTGTATACTGGGCCGTCAGAGATTGGATTTTAGCAACACATGCGTACACTCTATCCGTGTTGCTTTGGCCTTCAAGAATTTGGCAATACCCTTCAATCACCAGTTCAATCTCGAATTTGCTGTAGTACGTACCAATGAGCGTTAGCGAGGTACTTCCAGTCAGTATGTAATTCACGTGAGATTTTGTAACGTCGGTGTGCGTTTCAAAATTCGGCCAAGGAGGATTACCGCGTTGTGGAGGTAGGGCGTCAGGGACACGTAAACGGAGGGTCGACGTTTTCGGATTTTCCAAACTTCTTGCCGGGAAGCAAGAACTCCACGGGTTCACGCATCCTGATTTGCTTTTATTGTAGATATCAGGGTGTACAAAAGCCACCTGGAACAAGTCAGCGCCATATCCGCCCGAGAGGTTTGACATGTATTGTCTCAACATATCATTCCAGTTGAAACAAAATTGAGTGATTAGGTTGTATGATTGGGGTCGTTCCCACTTTATTTCAACGATTGAGGAAGGAGAAGAAGTATCGCCTTCGTAATCCAAAGCGAGGTCCTTCATTCCGAAGTTGTCAGTTAGTTCACCAGATCTCTCAATTGTTTGAGGAATTAGGTCATGGTGGGATGCTGCAGTCCATACTTTACGCAAATGGACATCTGTGACAATCCCTCGTATCAATTCCGCCGTCCAATACTCTTCCTTTTCGGGGAGGGAAGATGGAACACGAATTTGAGAAAGCGACTCTGAGATCGCTCTGGAACTAATTCGAGTCCCTCCTCAGATTTCGAGCTCGATGTTCAGGTTCTGGATGAGTTCCTTGTACCGGTTGCGGATCGTCACTTCGGTCACGCCCGCCACTTCAGCGACTTCGCGCTGGGTGCGGCGCTTGCCGCAGAGCACGCTGGCGATGTAGATGATCGAGGCGGCGATGCCGGTGGGGCCACGGCCGCTGGTCAATTCCTTCTCCTGGGCGGCCTTGATCAATTCGTAGGCCTTCGCTTCGACCTCGGCGTCGAGGCCGAGACCGCTGCAGAAGCGGGAGATGTAGTCCTCAGGCCCGGTGGGCATGATCTTCATCTTCAGTTCACGGACCATGAAGCGGTACGTGCGGCCGATTTCCTTGCGGCCCGTGCGGCTGGCTTGTCCGATCTCGTCGAGGGTGCGGGGCACGCCGCACTGGCGGCAGGCTGCGTACAGGGACGCAGCAGCGACGCCTTCGATGGAGCGGCCGCGGATGAGGCGCTTGTCGACGGCTTTCTTGTAGTTCACAGCGGCCGCTTCACGGACCGACTTGGGCAACTCGAGACGGCTGGCCATGCGGTCCAGCTCGGCGAGGGCCATCGCGAGGTTGCGCTCGGTGGCGTTGCTCACGCGGGAGCGCTTCTGCCACTTGCGCATGCGGTAGAACTGGGAGCGGTAGCGCGAGTTGATCGTCTTGCCCGAGTAGTCCTTGTTCTGCCAGTCGATGTCCGTGGACAATCCCTTGTCGTGGAGCATGACGGTCATCGGAGCACCGGTACGGGCGCGCTGGTCGCCCTGCTCGGGAGAGAAGACGCGCCATTCGGCGCCCTGGTCGATCACGTTGTCTTCGAGCACCAGCCCGCAGTCGTCGCAGACCAGTTCGCCGCGGGTCTCGTCGCGGGTGAGGCTTCGACTGCCACATTCACTGCACTTGACAACGTCTTCCACATGCCTGTCTTCCATCTTCCTCACCCAATCAGACCCGTTGAATCAGGTCTCTAATTTAAACCCCAACCTGTATGGTATTTGAACATTTTTCCGTCGAGTCCAAGTAGTTAAACCTCGGATGTGTCCCGCAGTGCATCGTTTAGCAAAATCTAATTCCTCGCCGATGGCGTTCCGTTCTCCATTTCCCCCCGATTCGGTTAAACAGGTGCGCCGGGTGGGCGAAACGGGGATGGGGATGCAGCACAAAACGCCCTCCGTTGTCCGGCTCGAGGAAGGGGCCCGCGTCCTCTTCCTGACCAAAGACCTGGAACTCATCCGCAAGCAGCTCTACGAAGGCGTCAACCTGCGCATGGAAGACCTGTCCGTCGAGGACCTCCTCGACGACATCAACACCGACGTGATGACCCCCGCTTGGGTCTGCTTCGACCACGATCCCGCCGAGATCGCGAAGAACGCCTACGCTGGACTGATGCACGAAGGCAAGCGTGTGTTTGAGGAAAACGCGCTCATCAACGGCGGCTTCCAAATCATCGTCTCCGGCCAGCGCAAGGGCACCGGTTCCAGCCGTGAAACGGCCGCGCAATGCGAGCGCTGGGCCGGCATTCGCCTGGTCATTGCGGCCTCCTTCGCCCCCATCCACGAACGGAACAACATCAACCTCGGACAACTCATGGGCGACCACGCGATGCTCGAGCGCCTGCAAAACGGCGAGGAACTCGCGCTCGAGGAGTTCACCTCGCGCTACGACCCGGTGACGCGCCTCATCCTGGAGGAGGGTGGACTCTTCCCCTTCGCGAAACGGCTTGCCGCAGGCGAGCTTCATCTGCCCGCGCTCACCACACCGCCGCGTCCGATGACCATGGCCGAGAAGATCGTCGCTCGCAACCTCGTCGGCCAACCCGAAGGTCAGTGCGTCAAACCGCACGACCCAGTGATTGCCGGCGTGCAGGGCGGGTATTCCCACGAATTCACGACGGCTCAGGTCCACACCTTCCTGAGCGAGGTCTACGGCGAGGACTACACCTTGCCGAACCCCGGGAAGTTCGCCGTGTTCGAAGACCACCTGCTGTACGCCGACCACAACCCTCGCTTCATCCCCTTCATGCACAAGGTCCAGACCTTGCGCGACCTGCAGAAGGCCTTCCAAGTCCACACCGGCGTGCGCGATTACAGCGCTGTGGACGGTGTTTCACCGGGCATCTGCCACCAAGTGGCCCGAGAGGAGTTCATCGAGGTCGGCGACTTCATCCAAGCCACGGACAGCCACACCTGCATGGGTGGCGTGTCCAACGCGCTGACCTACGGCGTGGGGGCCACCGAATACGCGAACCTGGTCAGCGCAGGATTCACCTTCGTCAAGGTGCCAGAATCCATCCGTTTCGAACTGGTGGGCGAACTGCACCCCGGCTGCACCGCGAAGGACGTCATCTTGCACATCCTCGCTGATCACGCTCGAGAGGAACTGACCCTCAACCGCAGCATGGAATTCGGCGGATCTGGCTTGGCCTCCCTTTCCGTGGACGAACGGGCCACCCTGTGCAACATGGCCACGGAATGCAGCGCCCGGACCGGCATCTGTGAGGCCGACGAACAGCTCTACGCCTGGATGGGCGAGCGCATGCCGCACCTCGACCTCGACGCCCAGCGGGCCTTGGCCGTCGCTCCCGACGAAGGCGCGGTGTACGACGGTGGCGTCCACGTCATTGACCTGAGCACCATTCAGCCGATGGTTGCCCACCCGGGCGATCCCGACAAAGGCATCCCCTCAGACCCGACCAACGGCGCCAACGTGGCCGACGTGAACGACGTGGCCATCGACATCGCCTACGGCGGTTCGTGCACCGCCGGAAAGGAAGACGACGTGGCGTACTACGCGGAGGTCTGCAGCGCCGCCGAAGCCGCCGGGCTCGTGGTGGCGGAAGGCGTGGAATTCTACATCCAGTACGGCTCTGGCCACGTCAAGGCCCTCGCCGTGCGCGAAGGCTGGCACGACCTCTTCGGGCGCGTCGGTGTGAAGCTCATCGATCCGGGTTGCGGCGCGTGCATTGGGGCAGGACCCGGCGTCTCAACCGAAGCGGATCAAGTGACCGTGTCGGCCATCAACCGCAACTTCCAGGGCCGTTCTGGCCCTGGCCGGCTCTACTTGGCCAGCCCACTGACCGTAGCGGCCAGCGCGTTCACGGGTCGCATCACCGCTTGGCGGGACGACCTCTTTGCCTGAAATCCACCCGGGTCTTCAAGAACCGTCGGTGAGGCCTGTACCTCGTTCGAGGCCCGACGTCATCAGGACGAAGGAGGACCTCAGGACGGTGCTTGCATGACTGAAAAGAGGGACATCGCCACACGAATGGCCGGGAATCAGAAGCAAGCTTCCATCTCTGAGTTCTTTGAGAAGAACAAGCACTTCCTCGGCTTTGACAGCCTTCACCGCTCCCTTATCACCGCCGTCAAAGAGGCGGTGGACAACGCTCTCGACGCCTGCGAAGAAGCACGCATCCTCCCCGACATCCGCATTGAGATCCGAAAGGCAGACCCGAAACGTGACGTCATCGAATTGGAAGTCGAAGACAACGGCCCCGGTATTCCTCGCGACAGCATCGCCAAGGTGTTTGGACAGTTGCTCTTCGGTTCGCGCTTCCACGCCATCCGCCAATCCCGCGGCCAGCAGGGCATCGGCATCACCGGTGTGGTGATGTACAGCCAATTGACCACTGGAAAGCCAACCCACGTGCGCTCCAAGATCGCCAGCGAAACCACCGCGGTCGAGATGGAGCTCGGGCTGGACACCAAGTCGAACAAGGCCATCAAGAGCAAGGAACAGCGCGTTCCATGGGTTCTCGAGGACGGCACGGAGAAGGTGTCCGGCCTGAACGTGCGATGCCGCATGAAGGCCAAATTCCAGCGCGGCAAGCAGAGCGTGTGGCAGTACCTCCGGATGACGAGCATCGTCAATCCGCACGCCAGCATCACCTTCGTTGACCCGGACGGGGAAACGAGCCACTGGCCTCGCGTGACGGAGCGCCTTCCCCGCAAGGTCAACGCCATCAAGCCCCACCCTCACGGCATCGAACTCGGGCAGTTGAACCGTTTGGCCAAGGCCACCAAAGCGGCCAACCTCAGCATCTTCCTGAAGACCGATTTCTCGGGTGTGCCCGGTCGAGCCGTCAAAGAAATGTGCGAAGTGTCCGGGCTTGTCGATGCCAAAGGCCAACCGCTGAAGTCGCGCCCGGGTCGCCTCGATCCTGAGCAGATTCGTGCCCTTGCTGAAACCTTCCAAGGGATTCGTGGGTACCTTCGTCCCTACCGCCTTGATCACCGCGGCTCGCGAATTTACGTTGCAAACGCCCGCCGCCCGGGCAACCCCACCGTTCCGATTGCCGATGCGAAACACGGCGACCTGCTGGACGCCCTCACCGGTGCAAGCATCGACGATCTGGTCGGCATCGTGACCGACCGCACGGACATGCATTGGGAGGAGAGCCTGACCGAATTGGTCGGGGCCGTCAGCGTTGCTCACGGTGAAGGGCCTTGGAACAAGCAAAGCGCAGATGCCATCTCCAAACATCTTCGAAAGAATTGGGATCCGCGCATCGTCTTTGAACCCGTCAAGTTGCTCAAACCGCCCATCGATTGCTTGTCGCCCATCGAAGAGCTGCTCATCAAGAAGGGGCTTTCGAAGACCATCGACTCTCGCTTCGTCACCACCCTGACCCGGGCGCCGACCGTCAGCACTGGAAACCCCTTCCAAATCGAAGTTGGTCTCATTTTCGGCGAAGGCATGCCGTCCGACTCTGCCGTCGAAGTGCTTCGCTTTGCCAACCGGGTTCCCCTAATGTACCAACAAGGCGGTTGCATGCTCACCAAGGCCATTGAATCCGTCGATTGGCGACAATATGGGCTTGATCAACCGGGTGGAAACGGCGTGCCGAAGGGGCCTGCCGCCATCCTCGTCCATCTCGCCAGCACCAACGTGCAGTTCACCTCCGAAGCCAAGGAAGCGGTCGCGGACAACGAAGAGGTCCGTGAAGAAGCGCGCAAAGCGATGCTCGAACTGGGGCGGGGCTTGCGCAAGCACTTGGAGAAGAAGAAGAAACTCGCCAAGACGCGGGAGAAATTCGAACTCATCACGGACATTTTGCCGGCCATCGCGGAAAAGTCCGCGGCCATCCTTGGCCGTGAGGTCCCGGCCTTGGCCGGATCGATCACGAAAATCATGAACGCCGTGATCGCCCAAGAGGAGACCGTTTGGGACAAGGAAAGCAAGCGCACTGAGGTGGAAATTTCGCTTCGAAACTACACCGCAAAGGCCCGCTCCTACACCTTGTTGGCCAATTGGCCGCAACGGGAAGGGGCCATCATGGTGGACAACGAACGCGGAGGGCGCGCGGAGATGACCGGCGTCTGGGCGTGGAAATTGGAGACGCTGAAACCGGGTGAATCCGCGACCATCACCTTCGCATTGGACGGCCTTGAGAAGGGCGATTGGACGGAAACCGACGTCTTCTACCGCGGGGCTGGCGACGTCATTGGCGCCACCAAGATGGACGACGCGCTCCTTGCGGAACTTCGACGTCAGGAAGACGTGCTCACCGGCGAGCCCGACGAAGAGGAAGAGGCGTCGGAGGAGGAGGAAGCGATGCTGGAAAGCGACCCTGAACCGCCATCTTCGCCTGAAATCGACGACGAAGAACCGCCCACACCAAGCGGACCGAAACAGACCCTGTTCGATTACACGGAGGGTGACGCATGAGCGACAGAACGCATTCCCCTGAAGAGACGAAAAGCGCGCTGCACGACGTGGTCGTCGAAATGTACGACCGCATCGTCAAGGGCGAGCCACCGACGATGACCCTGCCCGTTCGAACCAAGAACAACATCACGTTCAACACGCGATTGGGCGTCTACAAGTATGGAAAATCCACCTCGGTGCGCGACGCCACCTCACTTCGGTCCGCCAAGCAATTGCTTCGCGCGCTCCACGTGGTCGAGTTCATCGAAGAGATGATCGACGCCGGCAAATCGAGCACCCTCAGGGAGATGTACTACATCTCGGAAGGCTGGGGCCACGGGAAGTTTGGCTCGCAAAACGAGAGCAACAACCTCGCCGAGGACCTCGAAGTGGTCACCAAGTGCCTGCGTGAGGACTTCAAGCTCCGGCCCGAGGAGGACGGTGCGCGCATCATTGGGAACATCACTTTGCAGGAGCGCAACCGACGCGGCGAGTGGATGCGCATCAACGCCCGTGACGACGTCGGAGATTCGGGATACGGTGTGCCGTACAACGTGGAATCCGAGAAGTTGGAACTCATCGAGCACGACGTGGATTTCATCATGGCCATCGAGACCGGCGGTATGTTCGATCGACTCATCGAAAACGGATTCGACGAGGACCATCGCTGTGCATTGGTCCACCTCAAGGGCCAACCGGCCCGCTCCACCCGGCGCATCATGAAACGGATGAGCGAGGAATGGGATTTGCCCGTCGTGGTCTTTGCCGACTGTGACCCCTGGTCCTATCGCATCCACGCTTCCATCGCCTATGGTGCCATCAAAACAGCCCACATTTCGGAATACCTCGCCACGCCCACCGCCACCTACCTCGGCATCACGGCCGACGACATCGTGGCCTATGACCTGCCAAGCGATGACCTTTCCAAGAAGGACATTGAAGCCTTGAATGCAGAATTGACGGACCCGCGTTTCCAAGACCCATGGTGGCAGGAACAGATCAACATGATGCTTGAACTTGGAAAGAAGGCTGAGCAGCAATCGTTGGCCAAATACGGTCTCGATTTCGTGACCGACACGTACCTCCCAGAGAAGTTGGCGGAACTCGGTCTGGCCTGATGGATTGGCGCGAGGCTTCTTGACGGTGGAGCCGACGGGGGACCGTGGTGCCCGAACCGCCAGCGGCCTCGCCTTGGCCCCTTCGCATCGTGGTGCTTGGTGGCGTCATGCTGCTGTCCAGCTTCATCCTCTTCGGCTCGATGGGCGGTACGCTCAACGAAGCCTTCGACCCACGAAGCACCAACGTCGCTGAAGTTTCAGGCGGAGGAGAAGTGCTCAGCGACCTCCGCCCGGTGTGCCATGCGCTCTACGTGACCGCGGACCACGCGGGCAACGCCAGCCTGCTTCGCTCGGACGGGTGGTCGGCCACCGGGACGGCGCTCGAAGAATCGCCGTGCAAGAGCGAATGGGAACCGATGACGGTCGAGCGGGGTGTGCTCTTCGTGCGCGTCGCTGCATGGGACGTGGAAGAGGAAGGCGAACATTTGCTCCAGCTCGACGCCGACGAGGAGGTGGTGGCGTGGTTGGTCGACGTTCCCGCAATGGAGCAAGGCATGCTCTCCTCACCGTACATCCTCGCTGCGTTCGGACTGTGCACCTTTGGTGTGCTGCTGCTGCCAGTGGGCCTAACCCTCCTGTTTTCTGAGCGCCGTCGGCGTGGCCAGCGCGTCATGGTAGTCGCCGCCAACGGACAGGTGCAACCCCTAACACCTGGGGGTTCGGAGGTCTTTGGCATGCCCACTCAGGCCCGGGAGACCGACCTGCCCTTTGACCCGATGACCGGGGCCTATCGGGACAACGATGCGCCAGCGTCTGGCGTGGATGCAGCACCCGACGGCATGCTCACCACCGAACAGGTGTATGCCCTGATGAGAGGTGACATCGAAGGAGCCCTCCCTCCCGAAGCCCGACCCGATGGCCCGCGGGACCCCTTCGTGGCCACGAGCCGCCGGACCGCCCCGACAAAGCCAGCACCTTCCAAGCCGGCTGAAGAAGCGCAGCCGGGCAACGCGTCGTGGGAATCGTGGGACGACGGTCCGTGAGGCAGGAGCATGATTGCGAACATCACACGGATCGTCGCCGCGGTGTTGGCCCTCGTGATGTTCGCGCTGTTCTTCTTCGCACCACCGGCCTTGCTTTCCGATGCAGGCGAGGAAAGCGCCATGCTGCCACCCTGCGACGTGGACGAAGGCTTGCCGTTCATCGACGACGACGAAGTCACCTGCTACTGGGGCATGTCCGAAGACGTCGTGGAACTGGTAAAGGCCGTCGACAGCGTGGACGTCACCATCGGCGTGTCCTGGGAAAAGGACGGCGTCTGGGTGGGTGTGGCGCGAGCCTCCGAGGCGAGCAAATGCACGCTCCGCGACGGCTACTACGAATGCCCGCAGAACGGCGTGGACCTTCTTGCGGGCGGACCGTCCGCTGACGGAGGCTTCAGGTGGACGGCCAGCAGCGGCGACGTACGCTTCGTGGTCGGTGGAGACGACAGTCAGCAATTGCAGCAATTCGACGTGGCTTGGGAATACGAAGCCTCCCTGCCGGGTGCGACCGGCTCCCTGTGGCTCCTCCTCATCGGAACCCTCTGCCTCGTCTACGCCCTGGTTGGACCTGGGCGTCTGTGGAGTTGGGGCGTGGATTGGTTGTTCGTGTTCTCTTAGGGACGACGCCTTCAAAGAAGGCCTCGACTGTTGAACCACTGGTTGAGGAGATGAGTGACGCGTCGACGACCCTCCGATTGATCCAAAACGAGGTGCGCCGAGGCATTCTCGAACGTCTTGTTCGTGAGCCGCACTACCCCATGCAACTCGCGGAGCTCCTCAACGTCAGCCAACCTGCCATCAACAAGCACCTGAAAGAGTTGGAACGGGGCGGCTTGGTCACCAAAGAGAAAGTGCCCAGCGACAAAGGCGGACCTCCCAAGCGCATCTACAGCGTCACCCAAGCGGTCTCGGTTCGCGTGGATCTCGGACCCGACCTGTTTCGAATTGAGCAACGCGATTTGCCCAAGGGTGGACCGATGCGGTTGACCTCAACCCTTCCCGAAAACGCCCGCCATGTCGCAGAGGCCGTCAGCGGCCGCAAGAAAATCGCCGTGGGTGAAGGCATCGAACACCTGCGTCACCTCAGTGAGTCCCTCGACGCTTTGGACCGCGAGCGTGACGCCCTCATTGCCCTGCATCAGCAGGTGCAAAGCCGAATCTCCGCGGCGGTTGAAGCGGATTTCGAGGCTTACGAAGAGCGTGCTTTGGTCCACCGCTTGCTGGAATCGCCCAACGAACGCCTCGACACACTGGCGCTTGGGCAGCACCTCGGGCTTGGTCGACAGGAAGTCGCCGCCATGGTCGACGAGGTCGGCGCCAGGCTGGAGCGTCAACTCGCTGAGCGAGCTGGGCACGTGCTGGCCGTCAAGCCAAACAGCGACCTGCGCTGGTGGCTCGGCAGCGTCAAGCGCCGCCGCTGAGCCAAGGCTCTGGATCAGAGTCCGTCTTCGTCGCTCAGGACGCTCATCAGCGAGGACTGCTCAGCAATGCGGGCCTTGACCGCGCCACGACGAGCAGCACCGACGAGGAAGAGCACGCCAAACAGCGCCACCGTCAGCAAGACGACGGCACCGGGCAGGGCCGTCGCGCTGACGACCTCGGCCGCCACGTCAAGGGCGGGAGCGTTCGAGGAAAGCTCCTCTGGGAGGTAGACGATGTTGTCGCGCTCGCTGCCTTCGACGATTTCGTTGGTCGGGTCGATCATCACATAGACGGCCTTGCTGCCGGCGCTCACGGGGTAGAGCAGGTAGATCTCGACCTGCTTCTCCTCTTCAGCGTCGGTCGGTGCGAGGATGGCGCCGACCACTTGGC
>DUHJ01000057.1:14123-17986 GCA_013330925.1 Candidatus Poseidoniaceae archaeon
GAGGATGGCGCCGACCACTTGGCGCATGACGATGTCTTCGTCAGCACAGCCTTCCCTTCGGAGGTCCTGCTTGATGTCCTCGTCAATGCGGCGTTGCTCGCAGAGGATGATCTCGATGTCCGTGGCGTGGGTGTTGCCGTCGTTGGCAAGCACGACGCGAACCGGAATGGTGTCGCCCACCTTGGCACTCCCTTCAGAGGCTTCGGCTTCGACGATCTTCAGGTTCGGCGCACGAAGGCGCAGCGTCACGATGAGTTCGTTCGAATCAAGGTCGTCGCCGGCCCATTCTGGGCTGTCGTCGTGGTCACCGCCGGCTTCGGCATCGCCGTGCAGGCTGGTCACCTTCAGACCGATGTCGCGCGTGGTCAACGTGGCATCGGTGCCGATGTTGACGGCGGCAACCATGCCGATGGTCGTGTACGCGTCCATCTCCGGCATCCGCCAGGTGTCCTTGTCCTCAAGGTAGACGCAACGGTCTTCGGGGAAGGCACTGGCGGTGCTCATCAGCACCTCGCAAGGCACGGTGGTGAACAGGTCGGCACCGATCTGCTCCACCTGCATCCATTCCACGCTCCACGAGGAGAGGGAACCCATGCCAGGAACGGTGTTCCACAGCACGTCGTCGCCATCACGGTTGCTGGTGTGGTTGTGCAGGCTTGGCGTGTCGGGCACGTTGCCGTAGTTGGTGATGTTCACCTCAAAGGACACCACACGTCCAGGCGCGGAGGTCTTGACCGGGTTGTCCACCCTTGGGTCCATGGAAATTCGCATGTCGTGGAATTCGTTCACTTGGACGTTGAACACCAGGGTGTCACGGAGCCGCGTTTCGCGGCCCTTGTCGTCAGGATAGGCTTCCTCAGAGAAGGCTTCGAAGACCACGGTGTATGCACCGGCCTCGACTTGGTCGGGCACGTTCATTCGGACTTCGAAGGTCTGGTAGGTGTCACGGGAGAGCTCTTGCAACGCGTTGCGGGGCACGTCGATGTCCCAAAGGACGTCAACGCCCGACGCGTCGGTCACGCGGGCAAGGCGGAAGTCGTAGCGGTCGGGGCCGTTGCCTTCGTTGCGCACGGTGATCGGTAGAAGCCACTCTTCACCGGGGTTGACGTAGAGGTCTTCGCCAACCTCTGGGTCCACGCCGGCATCAAGGTCGTACACGTGAATCACGTTGGTCGAGAGCAGCACGGAATCCGAGATGCGTGGGTAGGAGTCCAAGTTGGCCTTCAGCGTCACGGCCGGTCCGAGGCCTGCCGTGGCGTTGCTCGGAGCGCAGACGTCCACGTACACGGTGTGCGTCACGGATTCGTCGCCGCCAAGGATTTCCCACGTGCGCGGTTCGTTGAGGCCCAGGGCGTTGCCGCCTGGAGCGTCGCGGAAGTCCACTTCAACGGTCCAGTGCTCCATCCGCCACGTCGGCAGATCGATTTCGGCCGGGCGGGCCTCGGGGGCACCGGGCGTGGTGAAGACGAGGTCTCCAGAATCGAAGTTCTTCGTCACGGGCACAGAGTATTCGGTGCACTGGCCCGGAAGGACGTACTCAAGGCTGTCAATTTCAGCGTCTTCAAAGACGATGTTTCCGGTGGACCGGATCGAGACGAACACCTGCAGTTCGAGGATGTCGTAGGTGCCTTGTTGCACCGACTTCACCGGTTCGCCGGCGGACCATCCCTTGAGGTAGATGACGAACAACCCGGGGTCTTCGGTCGTCGGGACGCTGACCTCGAGGTTCTTGGTCACCGATTGTCCGGGATCGAGTTCGACCGAGGTGGGGAAGTTGACCTGCCACGCGAAGGGCAGGACCCATTCGGCTTGACCTTCGAGGGTCGCAGGATCCCAGAAGTCGAACCGGTCGAAGACGTTCCCTGTGTTGGTGATGGTGATCGAGAAAATCGCCGTTTGGCCCTGCTCGATGTCAGCGATGCTGTGTGAGGTTTCGAGGTTGATGCCGTGCACCACGTCCATCTTCGTCAGCGTGATCAGCGAGGATTGAATCGCCGGATCGGACGTGGATTTTGACGTCACCACGATGCTCGCAAATTCGTCTTCGTTGGCTTGGTAAATCGACGGAGCCTTGACGCGCATGTAGAAGCGGGCAAGTTCGCCGCCAGCGAGCGGAACCACCGTGTCGGGGAAGATGGTCGTGTGGTTGTCCGCGAAGTAGAGGGTTGCCGTCCAGTTCTGCGGCACGCCTGAGACGTTGAGCGTGTAGGCGTCGGCCACCAGATCTGTTGGCCCTGGCGTGGAGTTGTTCACGGTGAGGTTGTACACCGTTTGCTCGCCGGGTTCGATGACGTGGTAGTAGGTCTCACCCACGTCAAGTTCGACGTCCACTTGTCCCGTCAAGATGTGGGAATAACAGATGGTGAACCGGTTGTTGTTCGCCTCGTCGCTGCATTTGTTCGTGTCCGACCATGCGATGTGTGCACCGCTTCCCAAGTCGTTTGAGAAGGCCGGAGGCATGCCGATGGACGGTTGACGGCCGTTTTCTGGACCGAGCTTGTTGGAGTTCCAGCGCGTCACGGGAGCGATCTCCCAGGGGTCGATGGCGGTCAGCCCGTCACCGGTCAGGTCGGTGCTGTTCAAGCGGGTGTAGACCACTTCTTCGCCGGCGGTGAGGTTGCCCGAGTCGACCCACGCGATGTGGACGTTGTTCTGGTCGTCGGTCAGGAGAGCAGGGAAGACGGAGTTCCCGCCGTACGGACTGTTCTGAGGCAGACCGGCCCAGCCTTCAACGTTGGAGATCGCCGTGTCCTCGATCTTCTTGATGGCGTAGGTGGAGAGGCCCTGTTCGGCACCGTCCCAAGCACCTGCGCCCTGAAGGCGGAGTTTGGTGTAGTACACCTCGTAATTGACTTCCTTCTCGAAGCCGTAATCACGGCCGTCCATCCACGCGATGTGGGTGTTCCCTTGCAGGTCCACGCCGATGGAGGGGTGGAAGGAGTACGCGTCGTCGATGGTCACACGGGTGTCGTTGACGACCACGAGGTGCCCGTCTGCACCGGCACCGGTGTCTTCGGCGTATCCGTTGCCGACCACGTTGGTGCCCATGTCACCGGGGGTCCACTGAGCGTCGTTGTTCATCTTGCCGTAGGGGTCGAGGACGCTCATGTAGATCTCACGGGAGTTGTTTGTGGAAATGTAGACCATCGCTTCAACGAGGAGGTTCATGTTGTTGCTCGTGCCCGAGGGGAACTCGTACACTTGGCCACCGGCGTCGGTGTTGCGGATGGTGCTTCCTGGGCAGTTGCGGGTTTGCTGACTGACCACGCCGTTGGGGCATTGGGACAGGTCGCGGAAGTGAGATTCCACGGTGCCCGCGCCGCCGTAGCTCTGGCCGTAGAGGCCGACGGGAACAACGCCTGCGGTCACGCAGTTGTCGTGCGCCTCTTCGATGGACGCGGAGTCGTCAGCGCCCGTTGCGGGGTCGCCGTCCTTGGGTCCTTCGTCGGAGATGGGGATGGCGATCTTCGTGGCGTTGGGGTTCCACTTGTGGTCCGAAGTGGAGGGAGGGTTGCCGGGCACGGCGCCCAAGGCGTCCTTCCAGGAAAGGCAGGCCCAGTTGGTACCGGGGCCCCAGTCTTCACCGGAGTAGCCGGAGTATGTGTTGCCGTTGTAGATGGTCTCAGGGAGGACACGAAGGCCGCCGGAATCGTCGCCGTCGGTGATGCCAAGTTCGGTGTTGCGAGGACCTTGGCCGCCCTTGTAGTAGGCCGCACAGTTGCCGGATTGGGCGACGCTGGGCAGGGTGTTGCCGAGGCCGTAGATGGTCTCATACACCGACATGTTGGCGTCAGCGAGCAGGGGCTTGATGCCGCGGAAGTAGCCGCCACTGGCGAAGCTGCCGCCGTAAATCACGGTGCACA
>DUHJ01000215.1 GCA_013330925.1 Candidatus Poseidoniaceae archaeon
CACGCCGAGCAGGAGAAGAGGCAAGCCGACGAAGCCTGGGATGAGGGCGGTGAGGCTTTCCATGCCGGTGCCGAGGTAGAAGCCAACGCCCTCGAGGACGAGAGCGCCGCCGACGAGTTGGGTGAGTTGCGGGATTTCGAAGCCGAGGAAGGTGTAGGGTTGCTCCATGACCGTGGGTGGGCCGCGGGGGTATTTCATCACCGCGCTGGAGCGCGTCCGGGCGGGTGCTTCATGTGGAGGTGCGCGGTGTGCCTCACGTGGGCCACGCACGACGGACCAAGGCGGCGCTCCTCGTCGCGGTGTTGCTCGGACTGCTGTTGACGCCGGGGAGCCTCGAGGCTCAGGAAGATTGGCGGTCAAATGAACTGGACCCTTCGGCCTGGGACGATGGACCGGAACTCGAAGGTTCGCCGATGGACGCCTCGTACGCCAACAACCCCGTGTTCGTCATCGATGTGGATTACCAACCCGGCCATTTCCAAAGCAACGAACAAGGGCAAATCATCGTCGAGATGTTTCCCATGTGGGCGCCGATCACCGTTGAAAACATGATTCAGCACATCGAAGAGGACCTCTATGATGGGATCTTCTTTCATCGGGTCATCGACGATTTCGTGACGCAGGCCGGCGATCCGACCTGCACCACCGTCGGCGCCTATCCTGCGACCTTCATGTCCTGCGGCAGCGGGGGGACTGGGGAAACGATCCCCCTCGAACACGACGCCAACCTCAGCCACGTGGACGGTGCCATTGGGATGGCACGTGGACAAGATCCAGATTCTGCGGATTCGCAGTGGTACATCGCAGAGACCGAGGCCCATGGCCTCGATCCGGAGAACCGGGACGACGAGGGATACGCCACCTTTGGCGTGGTGCGCCATGGCATGACACACGTCCGCGCCATCGCCGAGGTGCCCACCAGCGACGAACCCACCGGAACGGCCATCCAGAACCCCTTTGCCTCGGCTGGCCGACCGATGTATGAGGTCCACATCAGCAGCATTCGGATGCTCGGCGTCATCGCCGAGGAGCACGCCACAGGACAACTTGAGGAAACGGTGGGTCAGGGGAGCAGCTCCGGGCTGGCTTCCTTGACTTTCTGGAACGTGTACATCGTCATCGGAATCATCGTCTTCTTGGGTGGAGGCTATTGGAGCGGAAGCATCTGGAGCCTTTTCGCCCCTTCCACGGGCAAGCCCGGTTCGCTGACCAATGGGAAGCACGTCTCCATTCCAGCCGTTTTGCTCCCCCCGCTTGAGGGCGAGGAGGGACAAGGCCCTGGTGCCTCATGAAATGTGCAGATCGAGCACAACGTGGCGGATCCTCGGCGCGTACCACTTGACCCGCTCCAGGTGACCCACGGCTCCGCCGAGTTTCGCAGCGGTTTCCTCAGCCCAAGCCTCAATCCGCTCTTCTTTGACGTTCATGTGGACATGCAACCATCCACCGCTGGGTTTCAGGCAGCGTACGGCGTCCTCCCATGCATGTTCGGACGAAGGCAGCAGGCCGAGCACCACCCGGTCGGCCTGACCGTGGAGGGAGGGCAACGTCTCCCTGTTGTCCCCAACATGCTGGGTCAAACGGTCGTCCACGCCGTTGGCTTGGGCGCCTTTGAGGAGCCAAGCCGCGGCCTCTGGGTTGATGTCACAGGCATGCACGTGCGATGCACGGCCACGCACCAGCATGGGGAGCGTGTAGTACCCAATACCGCTGAAGGCGTCCACCACGGTTTCTCCACGCAGATCGAACGCACCCATGCGGTGCCGTTCCGTCACGTTGCCTGACGAGAACATTTGGCGCGTGGCGTCGAACCGGAAGCGGACGCCATGGTCGAGCATGTCGACTTCACCGTGTTCGCCCAGCAATAAGGACGCCCCAGAACTCCGAATCGCGTCCCCAGACACGACGTTTTGGAGCCCGAGACGTTCGGCCTTCAACGCATCAGCAACGGCAACCCAAGGGCGTGAAGGTTTGGCTGCAAGCATGCGTTCCCACGCCGTCGAAGCAAAGGACGATGCGGGAAGCAAGACGAGGTCGCCGAGCCGTTCCCAGCGTTGAGGCAATTCGTCCAAGAGGGCCTCATGGCCTTGCCGGTCGCCCGGATGTTCCCGTTCGAGCCAGGCACGGACGGCCATGTGAAGCCGAGGGTACGGTTTGACGGACGGGGGGGCCTTGGTCCATCTTTTCGACGGGAGGTGAATCTGTTCACCTAAGGTGCCCTCAGGAAGGACGGCATCGTTTCGAAGCGGCCAAACGATGTGCGCTTCCTCGACGACGGGACGCCACGTAGGCTCCAAGCAACCGGTGCGCTCCAGAAGCGCGCGTTGTTGCTCGGCATCGGCGAGGGCAACGCGCAATCCGGATGCTGGCGACCGGACCTCCATGTATTCTGATGGAGGAACGCTCTTCAAGGAGTCAGGTGCTGATTTGCGCATGGGTCGTTCACGCACCGCGGTGTGGAGTTTGCTGCTCGCGATGTTGCTGTTGCAATCCATGGCCCCCTTTGCCGCGGCCACTGGCATGTCCACGTGCAGCAACCTCGGGGAAACTTGCGACACGTACGACGCCTCTCAGGACGGGACGCCTGAACAGCAGGAGTGGATCGAAGGGCAGTACCACTTCGAGATGCAAGACACCTCCACCATTCAGATGGAGTTGACCTGGATGGTGCGTGAGTTCGATCGCGCAGCACTCGGGTTTGACGAAAGCGTGCTTGCTGCTTCCTTGGCCAACGATGGCTTGCAGGACAACGACGGCGCCCCAGCAGACCTCATTCGAAGTTTCCTCGACGAAGAAACGGCCGGTCCGGGTTCCAACACCGTCGGTGAGGAGTTGATGGCCTCGGTGAACGCCTCGGTTCAGGATTTGTTGACCCAAGGATTTGGCAGCGTGTCCGACATGACGACGTCCTTCACCAACAGTTTCACGGCAGGCGGTGCAGCGCCCATCGCTTGCTCGACAAACCCCGCCATTGACGCACAATCCGAAGGCTCGGGAGAGAACAACGTGTTCGAACCTCCAATTTGCTTCGGCACTCAGGCCACGGTCACGCTTGACGTCGCGAAGTTCAACCTTGCCGGAGGCTCGGAATTGAACGTCGAACGTGCCTACCAAGGGTTGCTGGTGATGGGCAGTGAAATCCAAACGGATTTCGCCATCTTTGCGGAGCCAGGGCACCGCTCCACCTTCCTGATTGAACCTCCAGCCTTCGCCGATGTGATGGCCGTTGACGTGAACGGAACCCGTGTGGTGATGGGCGACCACTTTGCCGGCGAATGGACGATCGACCACACGCAAGCCTTGGAGACCGACGAAAGCATCACGCAAACCACGTCCCTGACGATGGGATTCCGAAACACCTCGGAGACGACGATGGTGACCGTGGCCGAAGGTGACCCCGGCTTCACCCTCAACGTCACCCTCGACCTTTCCGATGAGCGAAACGCCGTCCTCGACATGCGTGCAAGCCTGCATTACCTCGAGACGGAATTGCTCGAGGAATGGGGCATCCAGGTGGTCCAATTCAGCGAGCTTGCCGATGTGCCGTTGCTGACCGCGGACGGTCTCCGCTTGGCGCATCACAACGGCTTGGTCGACCTGAACCTGTTCACCGATGCCTTCCCGGTTGACGACATCATCATGGGCGTGACCGACGGAGTTCCAGGCCTTGATGACCTGACGATGAGCGAACTGGCTTGGGTCGCGGACACCGTGGATGAGGGGATCGAAGGTCCAGCAGGTGGGCTCAACTACACGCATGATGCAGGGTGCACAGAGACCGGCGTGACCGGAGTCCATCGGCATTACTGCCTCACCGGCGAGGCGGCGATGGGGTATGATCACCCTGTGGTCTTGCGAACGGTCAGCGAGCCGATCAACCTCCGTTTCCTTGACTTGCTTGCGGCCAACATCGACGATCCGACCGTCAACGATTTCCTCACCACCGTGCAGGACGACGACCTTCGTCGGATGATGGAAGCTGGATTCGCCGCTTCCTTGAACCCCCCAAGCGACATGCTGGATTCCATCCTTCCCGAGCAACTCGGCGATTCGGACCTTCAGGTCACCGTGGTGCTGCCGAGTTGGGTCGTGACAGCATCTGGCGATGACCGCATCTCGTTGACGCTTCGGGCCAATGGAGAGAACGAAGTCGACATTTCCGTGCGCGGACCTCAGCCTTGGGAATGGGACCATGAAATCACAGACGGTGACCAGGTCCTCTGTGCAGCAACCCAGCGCACGTGCGTGCTCAGCAGCGTCAATTTGGATTTCGAAACCTTTGACCTTCACGAGTGGAGGCAAGCCGTTTCGGTCGAATTTGGCTTGGAAGTCCGGGTCGACATGCACCGTCTCGCCTTCCTTGAGGAAGTCACCAGTCCGGACGACCCCGTGCACGTGCAGTTTGAGGTCATTCCCGCGGATTTGCTCCGTTTGGCGGTGGACGTGTCGGGCAGCATGGACGACCCTCTCGCCTTGGAAGAGCCGATCACCATCCCCTGCGATGATTGGGATTGGGATTACGACGTCTGCGACCAATCGTTGCCCCTTGAAGCCACGGAAGAAGGCCTGACCTCTTTCGTCAGCGGAGCAGGCGAGATGCTGACAGGACTCATTCATGCGGGCGTCAAAGGCTTGGAGGACGTGGACCCAGAGGAAACCGGCTTCGCGTTCTCCAACGTCAACATGGACGCCTTCGAGGTCCAACTCGCCTTGGACGGCATCGGTGCCCCTGGTCCTGTGGTGTCCGATGCAGAGGCCATTTCCTTCTCGGTGTCCATTCCGAAGGTGCGCATCGAGTTGGGGTTGACCACCGGCATCTGGCAATTGGCCAACGAAGGCGGCGATCCTGAATTCCAACTCGTCAGCGAATCAGCAGCTGCTTTGACCGCGCCTGTGCTCGACCCCATGGCGGCGTTCATGGAAGGCTTTGCTCGCTCCCTCGCGGGTGGATTCGTGGGGTCCAGCGGTGTGAGTTTCCCTCCGGCTGAAGACGACCCACTGCCGATCTCCACCGGTCAGGTGGACACCACCGTGGCGGAAGAGTTCGATTTGTCCTTGAGCGGACCGATGACGGTCACCTTGCCCAAGGGGCTGAAGGTGACCGGTACGTCCTCCGAAGACCTGCTGACCATCACCGAAGTCGAAGGGCGAAACGAGATCACCTACATGCTACCGCACGGTGAACTTGACGACGACCTTGAGTTGCGCTTCGAAGTCGGTTGGGCCTACATTTGGCGGCAGATCTGGGTGTACCCCACCACCTTCCTCATCATCCTCAGCCTGATGTTCATCGGTTGGCGCCGAAGGCGCCGCCGCCGCAAGGCAAGGAAGGCCGCGCTCAAGGCGGCCGCCAGCGGAGCAGCAGCACAGAAAATGGCCTTGAGCGACGCTGCGTTCGCGGGCTATTCCGGCGTCAACAGCCTCGGCATGATGGTCGGGGACGTGGATGATCTTGGTTCGGTGCCGGATTACTTGGACGATGAACGCCGCTTCATGTGATCACGGCGACACGCCGTGAAGGCGTTGGTGCACCCGCTCAGCCAACGCCTTGCCGATGCCAGGCACGGTTTGGAGGTCGGCCAAACTGGCCTGCTCGATGCCCTTTCGTCCTCCGAAATGACGCAGCAGGGCTTGCATTTTCTTCGCACCAAGTCCCTCCACCGACTCAAGCGGGTCTTCGAGGGTGCTTCGACCCCTTCGCTTACGATGGAAGCGGTTGACGAAGCGATGGGCTTCGTCACGCGCGTGAACGAGCACGCGTCCGTGGCGGTCAAGGACGATGGGTTCGTGACCGTCGCGAAACACCGTTTCCTCCCGCTTTGCGAGCGCGGCCACTTGGAATCGGCCCCATACTTTGGCCTCTTCCAGCGTTCGGCGGATGGCGTCCAGGTGGGTTTGTCCGCCGTCCAAGAGCAGCAAGTCTGGCCATTCATCTTGGCGCTTCAGCCAACGTTGGACGACTTCTTGCATCATGCGCAAATCGTCCATGGCTTCACCCTTCACGGTGTAGGTGCGGTACTCTTTCTTCGCCGGCCGTCCATTTCTCAGCACGACGCTCGCTCCAACGCGTTCCTCACCTTGCAACTGGGCCATGTCGAAGCAGACCACGTGATCCAGGCGGTCCAGTCCGAGGAGCACCGCACCCTCGTCCGCGGCCCGTTGTTCCAAGCTGCCTGAGCCACGTCGCGCAAGGCGGCCGACCTGCACCTCGGCGTTTTGGTCGGCCAACCGTCGAAGCGTGGCGAGGTCACCGCGCATCGGCACCCTGCAGTCGACCTTGGCTCCACGCTGCTCCTCCAGCCACGCTTCGACGCCGTCGAGAAGGGGGACCGGGGTCAACAACAAGCGAGGCGGCCGACGTGATTCGTAATGCTCGGCGACGAAGGCCGAGACGGTCTCACCGAGGTCCCCACGGTGAACCATGGGCCAAACGTCCTGTGCTTGCACGATGCCTTCGTCGGCGTGAAGCACCACCACGGCCGCGAGGTCCCCTTGCACGGCGACCCCGATGGCATCGCTGTCCCGGTAGAGTCGGCTTGACACGACGTGTTGGGAGATCACTTCACGGACGGCTCGAATGCGATCACGGACCAACGCGGCCTGTTCGTAGGCTTGGGCTTCTGAGGCCGCATCCATCTCAGCGGCCAATTCCTCGAGAAGTTCGGTGGCATGGCCGTTGAGGATCTTCCTTGCCGTCTCCACCCGTTCGAGGTACCCGGCGGGTTCGATGCAGGGTCCTGCACACAGGCCGATGTGCATGGCAAGGCAACCTTGCGGGAGCAATTCTTTGCAATCACGAAGACCGAGGTTTCGTCGCAGCAACTGCATGACCTGCTTTGCTGCAGCAGGATTTGGAAACGGGCCCCACTTTTGCGAGCCTTTCGGGGGATGACGCGTGTACATGATGCGGGGCAAGGCTTCGCCGGTGAGCACCAAGTACGGGAAGGATTTGTCGTCCTTCAACAACGAATTGAACCTCGGGCGATGTTCTCGAATGAGTTGCCGCTCAAGCACCAAGGCTTCCTGCGGCGTTGGCGTGACGATGCACTCGATGTCGTCCGCTCTTGCGACCAGTTCAGGGATCATCGCACGGTCGGGCGTGGTCGCAAAGTACGCCCGCACCCGGTCGGAAAGGCGTGTGGCTTTGCCGACGTAGAGCACGCGGCCTTGCGCGGTTTTGAACAAGTACACGCCTGGACGAGCGGGCAGGTCAACACGGGTCGGGTCAACGGGCAGTTCAGCCCCTCCGGTCGGTGTGGGCTTCGTCCACCAGCGTCTTGGCCGCTCGGACGGAGCCTGCGAGTCGGTGCAGGGCAGCGGCGTGCAGCAATTTTGTCCGTCGCGAGGCGTCTTCCGTCAAGCGTGCAGAGCAGGTGGCATGCCGGGCAAGAAGACGTCGTTCAGCCAACGTCGGACCGTCCGTCAAACGCAGATCCCGCGAGAACGTTCGGGCCTCAGCGTGGCCTTCCTGCACCATCCGCTCCAGGAGGGACATGCGCAAGGCGTTGGCACGAAGGTCATCACGTCCACTCAGGTGGCCTTTGAGGGCGCTCACGAACTTGGGCGTGAGGCCATCGTTCGCGATGGCGTGGCGCCAACGCAAGTCGGTGACGTCCTTCGACGAAAGCGCATCGGTCGACGCGAGGTCTGCGAGGAGTTCAGTGGCGTCGTTCAGTCGCCCACCGAGAACCAAGACGCTGAACTTCAGCAGCCCGCTTGCGACCACGCCCGAACGTCGCTCGTGAACCGGGAGCGACCCGATCTTCATTGCGTCGAGGTGGGACAAAAGGTCCTCAACGTCCTCGTTTTGTTCTGGGAGACGGTCTTCGATGCGTGCGGTGAGCAGCGCGATGCGTGGACGAAGGGCGTCGCTGGTTTGAACCGCGTTCACGAGCAGGTCCTCGGCTTCTTCCGTCCGTCCCTCCAAGCGGAGCATGGCGGCTTGGGCGGTTGGATCGGGGGCGTCCATGGCGTCGAGGTA
This sequence comes from Candidatus Poseidoniaceae archaeon, assembly GCA_013330925.1. Taxonomy (GTDB): domain Archaea; phylum Thermoplasmatota; class Poseidoniia; order Poseidoniales; family Poseidoniaceae; genus MGIIa-L3; species MGIIa-L3 sp11892u. Next base: position 7,982 of record DUHJ01000215.1, read on the forward strand.
CCGTCGCGCCCGCTCGACCTCTCCGCGCCGAACGGCAACGTCTGCAGCCACCCCAAGCAGGGCGTCTTGGTCGGGTTCAGACGCACGTTCGAGGGCATCTTCGAGGACCGCACTGAGGCGTCCGAGGCCAGCGGCATGGGTGTTCATGACCGCTGCCGCAGCCTCCGCAACACCTCCTTCGTCCGCCATGATGCGATGGTGGAGGGTGATGAGGGGGGCGAGGGGGCTTTGACTGGCCGACCAATGGTCGATGGCGAGTTTGACCGCCTCGTCCCGCTGTTCCGGATGCATCGTTTCGAGCCGAACGTGCCGGACCAGCGCATGAAGTTGCAAGCCACCCGTGGACCACCACTGCAGCAAAGCACGCTCATCGAGGGCACCAACGAGCTCGCTTTGGCGGACCTCGTCGCCCGAGACGGCAAAGGGCAGGAGTGCCAACTCATCGACCGCTGCGGATTCCGCTTGGGTCAAATCCGCCAAGACCGCACGCGTGACGAAGCCCTCGATGTCGTCGTCCTTCTCGGGAAGCGCCAAACCGGGCCGGTGAAGGTGGAGGGCAAGCGGGTGCCCTCCGAGGCGTGAGAGCACCGCTTCGGCGTCCTCAACGTCGCCAAGGATGTGCATGGCGGCTTCGTTTTCGAGCGGGTTGAGGACGTGCTTTTGCACCGTCTCAGGGGATTGGAGCGGAGCACGCCCGACCAGCAACCAGCGGGCACCGTCGGCATGGTCGGTGCATGCACGCCAAATCATGTCCGCGTGCGCCGAATGGATGTGTTCGCATCCGTCGAGGACGATGAGTTCCGAACGTGTGCGTTGTTGCAACCACGCTGCTGCAGAGGCGTCGTCCACATAGGTGGTCGTTCCATCGAGCGTTGAGGCCAGATCGCTTAGGGCAGCGTACGCGTCCACCGTCGCCCAGCGGACCGTTCCACCTTCGTCGCACCACGCCTCCGCAAGGCATCGGGCGACGGTGGACTTCCCTACGCCGGCCAAGCCGGTGACGGCAACGGCGGTGTGCTCGTCCAGCGCGCCTCGCACGCCGAGGACATCGGCATCCCGCCCGTAAGCTGGCCCAACCGGGGCACGCGGTCCAAACCACTGGCCCGGGACGGCCGTGGCTTCTGTGGGTGAGGCCAAGCCTTGCAGGACCCGTCGCCCTTCCTCGGTCAGGTGGTGAACGTTCCGTTTGCGCCGTCCGCCGTCGATGACGTGAGCGCTTCGCACGAGGACCAAGCCGTCCTCCACCAGTTGGCCCAACGGGACGTGAAGGGCGGACCGAACAAGGCCCAGTCCTTCGGCCATGCCGGGCAGGCTGAGGTCCCTTGGCACGTCCCATGCCTCACGCAAGCCGTCCGAAAATGGACCCAGCCAACGGAGGATCCTGGCCTGCGCCTCGGGGAGCACAACCGGAGGTGCCTCCCGTCGCTCAAGTCCGTTTCGCTGCCTCCGTCGTGCTCCTTGCTCAGCGGTGGGCAAGGTTGAACAGGCAACGTCAGCGGTTGAGAACCGATGCAGCGCCCTCTCTCCACCGTTCGCAGCATCTTCCTGGTGGCCATCATGGTGATGGCGGTCGTGCTTCCCATGGCCACGCCAGCGCCCGCAGACCTTGCCGCGTTGCCTTCCGAGGACGCGGTTTCTGGGCGAGCACAAACCACGTGGAGCGGAACGGTCCTCCTTTCCAGCACCACCACGGTCGCGGTGAACGACGAATTGGTCATCGCGGCGTGCACCACGGTGCAACTCGGCTCAGGTGTACGCTTGGTCGTGGACGGGCGGCTGACCGTGCAAGGGACCGCCACGTGTCCTGTTGTCTTTGAGGCGTCAGGTTCCCTTGATCACGAAGGCATTCAATTCAACGCGTCTTCGCTTGGACGTGGTTCACGCATCGACAACCTCACCTTGCTTGACGCCACGTACGGCATCACCATGTTTGGTGGTGATGCACGCTTCCACAACCTCACGATCGATTCTCCGGACCGTGTCGCCATTGACTTGTTTGGTGCCACACCGGTCTTCGAAGACCTGACCGTCAAAGGCGCGGGCCAGAACGCCTTCCAAACCGATTGGAGGTTTGGCTTGGGGCTCTCCGTCGGAGCCGGCTCTGCCCCTGTGGTCAAGCGTGGAACCTTCAGCAACATCACCACGCGTGGGCTGAACGTTTGGGGCGGCTCCGGAGGCGTCTTTCAAGACATCACCATGGACAACATCACGGGCTCTTCATGGGCCTATGTTGCAGGGGTGTGGGTCGAGGACAGCGTCCCCTTGCTCCAACGGATGAGCATCAACCGCGCCGACACGGGTCTGGTGGTTCGCCACGTCGACGACACCCTGCGCACCCGCGCGGTCGTCAAAGATCTGGACGTGACCAACAGCATGTACCGAGGTGTGCTGGTGGACAAGGAGAACAGGACGAATTACACGAATTACGAATCCGCGGACATCACCGGCTTGACCGTGACCGGCACCGGGGGACCCGGGGCAAAAACGCCAGGCATCGCTGAAGCGGCGGTGGAGGTCAACGCGACGGGCGCTTGGATGGAGGACGTGCTCATCGACGGATGCTCGACCGTCGGGCTTCGATTGTACTTCACCGACGCCTCGACCACGTTCCGGAATTTGACCGTGCGTGACGCGGGCGATGCCGGGGCCGGGGCCGGAGCGCATGCCTCAGGTGTTGCGGTCCGCTCGTCCTACTTCGCCCCAACCTTCGACGGGCTGTCGGTGTCCGGAGCACCAGGTTCTGGCGTTCACGCTTCTGGCGGCGGTTCGATGCAAGGCCACACCTGGAACCTGAGCGGCAACACCGAGTACGGCTTGCGCGTGAGCATGGCCGAGGTGATCGTCGACGGTCTCCTGCTGGACAGCAACGGGTTTGCAGGTGCTTTTGTCGAAGACGGTCGGAGCGTGGAATTGAGCAATCTGACCGCATCGAACAACGGACAGAGCGGCATCTTGCCTGGACAACAAGCCGGCCTTCACTACCTCCGCTCAAACGACATTGAATCCAATTCTGGCGACGTTCGTTGCTCCTCCTGCGAGGTGCGCGGGAACGCTGGAAACGCGCTGTTCATCGAGGATTCCGTTGACCTTTGGGTCGAAGGCTTGCTGGTGGAAGACGTCGCAGCAGGAAAGGTGCCCATTTTCGTGGACAACAGCAACCTGAACACTGGACAACTTGGTGGCCGTTTCCGCTTCATGAACGTCACCGTGTGGGCCAACGCCACTGACGGAACCGGTGCCGCCTTGCCCGCGGTCGACGTTCAATCGGCTGACGGGGCCTTCGAAGGCTTGGACCTGCACGGCGTGCATGCAGGCGTGCGGTGGAACGCAGACCTTCCTGGCCAACGCGTGTCCTACCTGCACGACACCACGCTTGACGACGCGGGTTGTTTGGACCTCAGCAATCAGAAGTTGCTCCGTGTCGATCGGCTTGACATGACCGGGTGCATGGACGCGCTCGTGCTTGCAAATTCGGACGTCAACATCACGGAGACGGACCTCACTGCCTTGGCCGTCAACGGTGCATCCATTGACCTGACGGACGGTTCAACCCTCCACCTCTCCAACAGTCCAGTCTCTGCCTTCACGAGCATCAGCATTGACGCCACGAGCATGGTCGAGGAAGCATGGCCGGTGGAGGTCTGGGTTCGAAACCTCATTGGAAACGGGGTTCCCTTCGCAACCGTGGACCTGTCGTTCAGCGCTGTGGCGCCCGCCCGAACCCTGCCGGCAGACGTAAACGGTCAGATGGTGTTGGACGACGCCATCGCCCGCGTCATCGACACCAACGGCCCGTCCGCCTACGGCAACCTCAACGTCACCTGCACCTATGCAGGCATCAGCACAAGCGTCGAGGTGCCATTCGAGGACGCTACAACGGTGTATTGCGATCTCCCGTTGTCGAACCAAGCCCCCTTCGTGAATTGGACCTCGCCTGAAGACGAGACCACCTTCCCCTCAAACGGAGAAGTGCATTTCGACGCGAGCACCTCATGGGATTTGGACGACGACCCGCTGACCTACAAGTGGACGAGCTCCATTGATGGGGACATATTTGCGAGTTGCACCGGTTCCGGACTTCCAGGAGAACGCACCCCTCAGGAGGGAGCCCCGTTCACGGTGAACAGCGACGATCCTTACG
>DUHJ01000108.1:0-4533 GCA_013330925.1 Candidatus Poseidoniaceae archaeon
AGTGGAAGGTTGCGAAGGCGCTCTTCCTCCTCTTGGTCGAGGGAGGCGTCCAAGCGTTTTGCCGCCTCTTGTTCCATGGACGCTTTGGCTTGAGCGGCGTACATGGCAACAAGGTCCTCGGCGCTCATAATGAGCGCAGTCCCGGTTCACCTTTGAAGGCGCGGCCGATGTGGGTCTGATGAAACCATCCGCTTCATAAGACCGGGCAGGGAGCAACCCACATGGCCGCCGGACTGCTCGACGTTCAGGGGCTCCGTGCCACCGTGGAGGACACCGAAATCCTCCGAGGCGTGGACCTGTCCATCCAACCGGGCGAAATTCACGCCATCATGGGCCTCAACGGCGCTGGAAAGTCCACCCTTGCCTCCGTGATCATGGGCCACCCTGCCTACGACATCACGGCCGGAAGCATGCAGTACGACGGCGAAGACCTGACCGAACTTGAGGTTCACGAGCGGGCCCGGGCTGGCCTTTTCATGTCCTTCCAATACCCCTCCTCCATCCCAGGCGTTCAAGTGGGTACCTTCCTCCGGAAGTCCGTCGCTGCCGTGCGAGGAGAGGCCCCCAAGGCCAGGGAATTCCGGAAGGAACTTCAAGCCGCGATGGAGGTCCTGAACATGGACCGCTCCTTCCTCAGCCGATACGTTAACGACGGCTTCAGCGGCGGCGAAAAGAAGCGCCTCGAAATCCTTCAGATGCTCCTTCTCCAGCCACGGATGGCCTTGCTCGACGAAACCGATTCTGGTTTGGACATCGACGCCCTCAAGGCGGTGGCTCAAGGGATCAACAGCCTCTCCAAAGAGAGCGGCGTGCTCCTCATCACCCACTACAACCGTCTGCTTGAGTTGGTGGTTCCCAACATGGTCCACGTCATGATCGACGGACGCATCGTGCAGAGCGGTGGTCCTGAACTCGCCCAACGCCTCGAGGCAGACGGTTACGAATGGTTGACGCCAACGGCATGAGGTGATTGGATGAGCAAGGAAGCACGTGACGCAGTCGGCGAATACCGCTACGGGTTCCACGACCCGGAGGTGGCGACCATCCGTTTCGACAAAGGACTCAGCGAACAGGTCGTGCGCGACATCTCCGCCCTCAAAGACGAGCCAGAATGGATGACGGACCTCCGCGTGAAGGCCTACCACCACTTCGTGGATCGACCGATGCCCGATTGGGGCAACGAAGCCTTGCTGAACAGCATCGATTTCGACGCCGTGACGTATTTCCTTCGATCTTCAGAAGGGACCGAGGGCAATTGGGACGACGTTCCAGAGGACATCAAGCGCACCTTCGACCGACTCGGCATCCCTGATGCCGAACAAAAGTGGCTAGGTGGCGTGACCGCACAATACGAATCCGAAGCGGTCTACCACAGCATCCGCGAGGACCTCGAAGAACAGGGCGTCCTGTTCCTCGACATGGACTCTGGCCTTCGAACGCACCCCGAATTGGTGAAGCGCTTCTTCAACACCGTCGTGCCTTACACGGACAACAAATTCAGCGCCCTCAACACCGCGGTCTGGTCCGGTGGCTCGTTCATTTACGTGCCCAAGGGCGTTCACGTGGAGATGCCGGTCCAGGCTTACTTCCGCATCAACGCCAAGAACATGGGTCAGTTCGAGCGAACGCTCATCATCGCGGACGAAGGGTCCTCCATCCACTACGTCGAAGGCTGCACTGCTCCGACCTACTCCACCGACTCCTTGCACTCCGCCGTCGTTGAACTCGTGGCCATGGAAGGCGCGAAGATCCGCTACTCCACCATCCAAAATTGGTCCTCCAACGTCTACAACCTCGTGACAAAGCGCGGCGTGGCACACGCCAACGCCACCGTGGAATGGGTGGACGGCAACATCGGCTCGAAATTGACGATGAAGTATCCCGCCGTCCTGCTCAAGGGCGAAGGTGCCCATGCGGAAATCATCTCGGTGGCCTACGCCGGCGAAGGCCAGCACCAAGATGCTGGCTCCAAGGTCCACCACCTCGCCCCCAACACCACGTCCAACATCTTGTCCAAGTCGATCTCAAAGAACGGCGGACGGTCCACCTACCGTGGCATGTTGCAGGTCCGCCCGAAGGCGGAAGGCTGCCGGTCCAAGGTCGTCTGCGATGCCCTGATGCTCGACGCCGACAGCCGCAGCGACACGTACCCCACGATGGAAGTCGGCAACGCGTCCGCCGACCTGGAGCACGAAGCCTCCGTCTCGAAAATCGCCGGCGACCAGCTCTTCTACCTGATGAGCCGGGGCCACTCCGAAGCCGAAGCCATGGGCCTCATCGTCAACGGTTTCTTCGAGCCGTTTACCCGTGAACTGCCGATGGAATACGCCTCTGAGTTGAACAAGCTCTTGGAGATCGAGATGGAGGGAGCCATCGGATGACCACCGCGATGGAGGACCCCTCCAGCGCGGTCCATCTCTGGCGCTCCACGCCGTGGGCATGGATGAAGCCTGACGATGCGGAAAGCACGGCCATTCGCATGGTGCTCCACGACATCAAAGGTGCCGCCACCGCGGTTCTGAGTGAAGGAAGCCCTGATCTTTTTCCCGTGATCGTTGACGGCCCCGAAACCACCCTGCCCGACGTGGACGACGTCGTCCGCCACACCCTGGCCAACCTCGATGCTCGCCCCATGCGGTTGGACATCGACGGCACCCATGAAGGCGTGATCAACCTCGACCTCCGTGCTGCCGGCCACGTGGCCGTGGGTCGGCTCCACATCGCCTGCAAGGGCCAAGCCGTCGTCCACCTCCACGTGTCTGGAGACGCCGGCTGGTGCGGCCTCCACCTCACCGGTCAGGTGGCGAACGGAAGCATGCTCAGCGTGGCCGTCACCGACGAATTGCACCTTGAATCATGCGTGGTCCGGTGCGACGATTGGCGGGTCGGACGCGACGCCACCTTCGAGACTGGAACCTTGTCCGTGGGTGGATTCCGACGAAAATCTGACCTTCGCCATCACCTCGATGCAACCGGTGGCAACGTCCGAATCGGCTTGGGCGTTCACGGCCAAGGCAGCCGCCATGACGACCATCACGTGGAGATTCACCACCATGCCGGACACACGAATTCCTCCCTTGTGGCCAACGTGGCCTGCGGCGGCCGCAGCCGAAGCGTCGGCACCGGGCGCTTGGTCATCGACGCCGGTGCCGACGGCACCGATGCCGGTCAAGTCTTCCGCAACCTGCTGCTGAGCCAAGGCGCCCGTGCCGACGCCATCCCCGAACTCGAAGTGCTGGCCGACGACGTGTCGGCCGCACACGGTGCCGCGAGCGCCAGCATTGACGACGACCAACTTCACTACCTGATGAGCCGAGGTCTCGATCACGACGAAGCCTCGGACATGATCGTCGAGGGCTTCCTCGCCGACGCTTTTCGCCCCCTTTCCGCAGCGGACGCACGGCGAGCGCTCCGGGACCGTCTGACCGTGCACCTTGACTGCGCCCGAATCACCTGAGGTCATCGAATGGTCAACGCCTCAGATTTCCCCATCCTTTCCCGGAAGGTGAACGGCAAGCGCTTGATCTACCTCGACAACGCGGCTACGACGCAGAAACCTCAGGTCGTCATCGATGCGATGAACCGCTACTACACGAACAGCAACGCCAACGTTCACCGTGCGGTCCACACCCTTGCCGGTGAAGCCACCGACGGGTACGAAGCTTGCCGGACCAGCCTCAAAGCGTGGTTCAACGCACCGCGCGTGGTGCTGACCAGCGGGACGACGGAGGCGATCAACCTCGTCGCCCACGGTTGGGGCCGTGCGAACCTGAAGGAAGGCGACGCCATCGTGTTGACTGAAATGGAACACCACAGCGACATCGTCCCTTGGCAGATGCTCTCAAAGGAGCGCGGTGTCGAACTGCGTTACGTTCCGGTCCTCGAGGACATGACCCTCGACATGGACGCCTACACCGCCTCCCTCCCCGGAGCGAAACTCGTGTGCGTGGTCCACACGTCCAACGTGCTGGGCGTGCGCAACCCGGTGGAACGCATCATCGAACATGCCCATGCCTCGGGCGCACGCGTGTTGCTCGACGCCGCTCAGGGCGCACCGCACACGCGCATCGACGTGACCGAGTTGGACGTTGACTTCCTGGCCGTGTCCGCCCACAAGATGCTCGGTCCGACCGGCATCGGTTGCCTGACGGTGAAAGAGGACGCCTTCGCCGAAATGGCCCCATTCATGGGCGGCGGAGACATGATCGACCAAGTGACCGTTGAGGGTTCCACCTACCAAGAGAACGAGCACAAGTTCGAAGCCGGAACCCCGCGCATCGCCGAAGCCATCGGCTGGAAGGCGGCAATGGATTACCTCGAACAGGTGGACTTGGACGCGGAACATCATCGCTTGCTCGGCATTGCACGGTGGACCGCCGATGCCCTCCGCAACCTCGGTTGCACGGTGTACGGCCGCCATGACGACATGGATTCAGCCGTCGTCTCCTTCCTCCACCCTGCGCTGCACGCGGAGGACATGGCGCACCTGCTTGACGCCCAAGGCTTCGCGGTCCGAACGGGCCATCACTGCGC
>DUHJ01000108.1:4916-11026 GCA_013330925.1 Candidatus Poseidoniaceae archaeon
TACCTCTACAACACGATGGAAGAAGCAGAAGGCCTCGTCGAGGCCCTCAGCCACGTGTTGGAACGTTTCGGAGGGTCGGCATGATCGCAGCCCCGTTGGCCGAAGTGATCCAAGAGCTCGCCGACATCGAGGACCGGATGGAGCGCTTCGAGTTCATCTTCGACTTGGCCGAAGACATTCTTGCCTTGCCGATTGAGGCGTGGACCGATGAAAACCGCGTCAAAGGCTGCCAGTCGCAAGCCCACCTCGAGGTGGGGCTCGAAGACGGGCATGTTCACCTCCGGGGTGGCGCCGACGCGAGGTTGGTGCAGGGCCTGATGGGACTGTTGGCGCTGGGCATGCACGGTCAACCGCTCGAGGTCGCTCGAGCCATGACGGTGGACCACATCAAAGAAGCCGGCGTGTTGAATTCCCTCACCCCGAGTCGTTCAAACGGCGTGCGCACGATGTTCGACATGATCATGCAGGAATTGGAGGCGATGAACCATGGTGAATGAAGACGATGTGTTGAATGCCTTGCAAAGCGTGGAAGACCCTGAATTGGAAATCTCCATCGTTGAACTTGGCTTGGTGTACGCCGTTCGCCTCGAAGCCAAGGACGAGGGCCCGCACGCTGAAATCGACATGACCCTGACCAGTCCGGGGTGCCCGGCCGCGCCAGAAATCATGGCCGCAACGCACCGTGCCGCCCTCAGCAGCGGCCTCAACTCGGTTCACGTGAACCTCGTGTGGACCCCTCGATGGGACCCGAGCGTCCACGCCAGCGAAGACGCTCGCATGGACATGGGCATCTGGGACTAACGTCAGAGCCTTGAACCGAAGTCCTCCATCGCAAGCCGTGCGACGGGCGGGCGTGGCCTTGGACCTCCGAACCTTGCTTGCTGGCGAAGGCGTCGGTGACCTGCGAAAAGCGGCCTTCCGTTGGATTGACCTGCTGGCCGACCTCGGTCTTGGCCTCTGGCACGTCCCCTGCCTTGCCGCACGGGACGACGGCGGACTGCCGCTGACCGGCTTGGCCATCGACCCCGCCTTCCATCACGGTTTGGCGGCAGACGTGGACATTGACGACGAACACATCACAGCGTGGCTCAAGGAAGAACCGTGGCGCGTTCACCACGCCGTGCATGCCACGCTCGCTGAATCCGAAGGCGACGATTGGCGCACGTGGCCGGATGCATACCGGCCCGAAGAGGGCAACCTCAGCGTCGAGGTGGATTCCAACCGGGTTCGGCATCATGCCGGCCTCCAACTCCAACTGGAGATCGGATGGAAGATGGTGCTGCACCACGCCAATTCACGCCAAGTCATCCTCGTGCTCGACGTCCCGACCGCAATGTCCCCACGCGCCGTGGAAGCATGGACGCAACAAGGGGAGGAGGCATGGCCTCATCGGGTGATGACGACCGTTCGCCGCGCTCACGTCCTCGGTCTTGGCCCCGGCATGAACGCTGACCTCGTGGCCGCCCTACCAGACCTGCCGGTGGGCTTCGTCCTCCACGGTGAGGACCCCGGAGGTGCAGAACTGGGGCGCTTGCGTTGGTCCGACCGGCGCGACGGCGAGGGCGAAGCCAGTTTTGGACGCCTGACCGAGTCCAGCCATGCCGACCTCCTTGCCCTGCTGGAGGGACCGGCCCGTTGGGTGGCGCCCTCCTTCCATTTCCTGACTTCGGAAAGCGCTCACCCCTTCGACCCCGACGTCCTCATGCCCTACGCCGTCGCTGCACATGAACGAGGTCGCTGACATGAAGGCCATCGGCGTGGACGTTGGCGGAAGCGGTTGCAGGCTCGCCGTCGTGAACGTCCACACCGGTCGTATCGAAGGTGACGTTGAGCGGTTGTCGCACGACGTGGACACGCCGACGGAACCGATCTTGGACGCCTTGAGCACGGCCCTCAACCGCATGCCGGACCTGCCGGTCGGGCTTGGATTTCCTGGCCGGGTGCACGGTACGACCGTCCGCACCGCGCCCAACCTTCGCTCGACGTGGCCCGGCACCGACCTCGCTGGGCGCCTCGCACGCCCGGACCTTGTGGTGCTCAACGACGCGGACGCGGCAGCGGTCGCAGAGGTGCGTCTTGGCTCAGCCGCAGGCGAGGCCGGCACGGTCCTCACCGTCACCGTAGGAACGGGGCTTGGAAGCGGGCTTCACCGAAACGGACGGCTCGTCCCCGGATGTGAATTCGGTTTGCTGCCTCATCCAACACGTGGCGACGTGCTGGAAACCCACGCCAGCGGGCGAGCGCGTGACGTGGAAGGACTCGACCTTGCCGCATGGGCGGACCGGTTCAACGAAGCCTTGGGCGTCATGGAGACCGCCGTTGACGCGGACCTCATCGTCGTGGGCGGAGGCATCACGGAACACTGGGAGGCCTTCGAAACACGGCTGCAGGCGAACGCAGCCGTACGAAAGGCCAGGTTCGGATCCGATGCGGGCGTGATTGGAGCGGCCTTGATGGCCGGTCACCTCAACGCTTGACGACGATGGTGAGCAGGTCACCGTCCTTCAGCTGATGATCAAGACCCACACGCTGCCAATCGAATTTTGCGCTTGGTCCCTTGACCTTGCCGTAGCGGAATTTGCGCACAAAATCACGGTGCAATTTCATGCAGATGGTCTCCACCGTCGAGGTGTCCTTGACGATGAGCGGTTCCTCAAGGTCGGCTTCGCCGCCTTGGGGCTTGAGGAACACGCGCATGAAGCCGAGGTTGTCGTAGATGAAATCCTTGAGTTCCTCAAGCCCTTGCTCCTTGAACGCAGAAATGCGCATGATGGGCCAGTCCTGTGGGAGCATGGACTCGGAGTGTTGCAGTTGATCCTCCGTGGCGATGTCGATCTTGTTGATGGCCACGACGGCCTTCTCGTACACGCGGTTCATGGCGAGCGCGTCCACGATTTGCTCCGCCGTGGTGTCGTGACGCAAGGTCACGATGGCGCTGGTGTAGCCGAAGGTGCGGATGATGGCACCCATCTCTTCGGGGGTCAGGTGGGTTTGCTCCACCGTGGTCCTCACGTCGATGCCGCCCTTGTCCGAGCGGACGATGAACACCGGAGGTCGCTCTTCGTTCAGCCGGAGTCCGGCGTTGTGCAGCTCACGGTACAGCACGTCGAAGTGGCCGTCTTGGAAGGGATCGACCACGAACAGGACCATGTCCGCTGCACGGATGACGCCGAGGATTTCCTTCCCGCGCCCTTTTCCCTCCGCTGCACCTTTGATCAGTCCCGGCAAGTCGAGGATCTGAATTTTGGCGCCACGGTGTTCCATCACACCAGGAATGCACGTCAGCGTGGTGAAGGCGTAGGAACCTGTTTCGGAATGCGCGTCCGTAACTTTGGAAATCAAGGTGGACTTTCCGACCGAAGGAAAACCGACCAGTGCCACCGTGGCGTCACCTGACTTACGAACCTCGAAGCCCTTGCTTGGACCTGAGCTCCTCGCAGAGGCTGCGGCCTTTTCCTGCTTGAGTTTGAGTTGGGCAATCTTGGCTTTCAACTTCCCAATGTGGGCGTTCGTGGCCTTGTTTTTCTGGGTCTTATGGATCTCATCCAAGAGCGCTTGAATCTGCTCCTGGATGGTCGCCATGCGTCGTCCCCGTGTGCGTGGTCCGCGAGTCAGGCTTCAACCTCACCCATGGAACAGGCCCGAGAGCGAGGCTTGAAACAGGCGAGGCACGCGCTCAGCGCATGGGCCTCGAGTTGGTGCTCCTCCTCGTGGACCGACCACAGCTGGCCGACCTGCTCGAACGCACGTGGGAAGACGTGGACGCCGCGATGGACGCAGGGTCGCTCCGAGCAACGCGACCCATGCAGGACGCCCGATTGGTGCGCCCCTTCGACATCGACGCAGAAGCCGAATGGCTCGATTGGTCCGAGGGCCGAAGCGATGCCGCACGGCATCTCCCGATCCGCGAAGCCTTGGCGACCTGCGAAGACGGCGAGGAAGGGTTGCTTCACCTCATGCGCTGGGCCAGCCCCGGAGCATGGGAGGTCTGGGAAGGTCGTGCTTTCCTCTATTTTGACGTCCTCCTTGGCCGTGAGGTGGCCCACGTGGACGACCTGTACGCCGAATCCACGTGGACCGAGATCCTCGCCGAAACAGGCAAACACACCGAGACCGAACTGGTCGAGGCCGTGGTGCTCGATTGGATGGGCCGACGAGAAGCACTTGGGGAAACCCTCGACGAGCACCGGGATCCTCGCATCTTACCGACCCATGAGGCTCATGTACGAGCGACTGGGAGCCTGTCCCATGCGATTGGACGCCTTCAAAATGAGGCTGAACTCGTGGGCATCGTTGGCAGGGAACACCTGACGGCCACGGCGTGGGGACACGGTGCCTGGAACCTGACGGAGGTCCTTCAGCACGGGCTTCCTGCACCCGAATGACGACGGGTTGAAAGACGGGAGCAGGCAGGCCACCACCATGTCGGAAGACTCGCCTGAGGAGGAGACGGTCGAGGTGACCGTCGAAGAGCCCGAGGTTGAACCCGAGCCCGTTGACCCGCTGACAGAAGCGCTTCAACGCGCCGAAACCGCAGAGAAAGAAATCGCCTACAAGGAGGCGGACCTGCAAAATGCCCGCAAGCGCTTCGCTCAAGACCGGGCAGACCTCGTCCGCTACGGTGCCCAGCACCTCGCACGACGCATGATCAGCGTGCTGCTTGACGTGGAACGGGGGTTGAGCACCACGGGGGACGACGACGGTCCAGCCGCAGGCGCCCTCCGCCTCCTGCACGATCGTTTGATCGCCGAACTCAAGGCCGCAGGCGTGGTTCGCATCGAAGCCAAAGGCCATGCCTTCGACCCGTCGAAGATGGAAGCCATCACGACCGTACCGGCGTCCGACGAGCACCCTGCGGGCCAGGTGATCGAAGAACTCGAGGCGGGATTCATGCTTCACGACCGCGTGTTGCAGGCCAGCCGTGTCGTCGTGGCCGCGTGACTCAACCGACCACGGCGCCCTCGCGAAGCAAGGACAGCCGGTAGAGGGCATCGTGCTCAAGCATCCAAGCGATGACCGCCTCCGGGACGGTCGGTGAGAGAACCGTTCGTACCGCGTCGTCGTCGCCGACCGTGGAAAGCATGCGGGCCGTTTCCCGGACGCGCCATCCTTCTCGGTCACGGCGGGCCTCCAAAGGAGCCCGAACCACGCTCCATCCCGATGCTTCGTAGAGCGCCGCGGTGCCTTCGTCCGAGGTGAGAAGGGTTCCCTCACCGTGAATCGAGGTCGCGTGCTCCACCCATGCGGGAGGGTCGTTGATGTCCGGGACGTGGCAGACCTTCAGACGGTGCTGTTCTTCTTCGCTGCACGCTGAGGCTGCCCATGCCCAGATCATCGCTTCACGTTCGTCCGCCGACCAGGGGTTTTGCATGGACGGCTCAGAGGCTGAGGAACCGATGGCGATCATCACGTCGTCGAGGCCTGCATGCCCCAACGCCGCTTCAACCAAGCCTGCATGCCCACGGTGAAAGGGTTGGAAGCGCCCCAGCACCACGGTGCGAGCCATGCGAAAACCTCAGTCAAGGTCGAGGTTGGACAGCACCGCTTCGAGGCGAGCGACTTCTTCTTCGATGGAACGACGCTCCTTGCTGCCGATGCGCTCTTCGAGGCGCTCGGTGAGGATGTTGATGTCTTCCCGGATGGCAAGACGCTGACGCTCCGTGCGGCGGTCGATGACCTTCATGCGGGCCTGAGCAGCGTGCTGACGCGCACGCTTCTGGGAGAGCTTCTCCTCGCTTGGCGCAGGTGCCTTGTCCAACTCGACGGCCACAGGGAAGGGGATCACGATGCCCTCTTGTGTGAACTCCGCGTCAATCATGCTGAGCAGGTTGTCGTTGCCAATCCGCTTGTCTGCGAATGATGCGAGCCACACGTAGAGCCGGTAGACCTTGGCATAGTCGGACATCTCCAAGAATTCGACGTGAGGAGCCGGGTCGGTCAAGACGTACTCGGAGTCCCGTGCCACGCGAAGGAGGGTGTGCTTGACGTGGGCGGATTTCTCCGCGTAATCCACGCCCACGTCCACGCTCAACACCACACGACGAGGAAGGCCATCTCCGCCGCCACGGGCCATGTTGGTGATGGTGGTGTTGACGAGGGTGTTGTTGGGG